>JAGAAM010000027.1 GCA_017615235.1 Clostridia bacterium | reverse complement strand
CGACTATCTTCGGCTCGGCTATCTGCCGCACTGCGGTTATCACGGCGTAGGTCGCCAAAAGCGCGATCCCGGTCCCGGTGTTCCCGGACGCGATCGATATGATGCCCCAGGGTATAAGCACCGTACCGGTGCCCAGCACCGGCAGGATATCTATCGCCGCCACCGCGAGCGCGATGAACAGCGCGTAATCCGCGCCGATCGCGAGGAAGGCGGCAAGCAGCATCGCGAACGTCATAAGGAATATCAGGAAATACGCGCGAATGAATTTAAAAGCGGTATCGCAGACTTCGTCCTTTGCTTTTTTAAGCAGAGGACGAACTTTTTTCGGGAAAAGCGAAAGAAAAAAGCAGTTCACGCGGACGCGGTCGACCGCGAAGTAATAGGCGGATATCACCGTCACGGCGAAGGTCAGAAGCGCGTCCGGGAAAAAGGTCATCGCGCCCCCCGCGACTCCTATGATCCCTTCCGCGATCCTGTCGGCGTAGGAAAGCGCCGCCGAAAGCAGTTTTTCGTCGATCTCCGGGCGTATCTCCCAAAGCCTGTCTTTAAGCCCGGGGAAGGGGACGGCTTTGCAGATCCGGTCAATCACTTCACAGGCGAAGTTCTCGTCGTCCCTTATCTGCACGATGGCGTCGCGCAGTCCGTTTATGAATCCGCCCGCTTCGCGCAGCACTTCGCGAGCGGCGGCGAAGATAAGCATAAGCACGGCTCCGGTCGCGATTAAAAGCACGGCGGCGACGGTGATCCTGACCGGGAACCTTCCGTGCTTTTCGGAATGCCTTATCAGCGGCTTGAAGCATTCCGCCAGCGCGTAGGCGATAACGAAGGGTATCAGCGCGCCCCAGAGATAACGTATTATCAGCCAGGCGGCTGCCGCCGCCGCGATATAGATCAGAACGACCGCGATCTTTTTGTGTAACCCGTTGTCTTCCAATTGCCCGTACTCCCCTTTTAAGTAAGTATTGTTATATTGTTCCCGCCTCGCGCCGAAAAAATAGCGTAAAGTGTTTAAAAGTATTGCAATTACGTAAGAAATATGTTAAAGTGATACAAATGAAATATGTTTACTAAAGGAGAAGTTCTGATGAAAAAACTGTTAGCGCTGTTTTTGGTAGTGCTGTTCGTCGGTTCGCTGCTTGCGGCATGCAACAACGGCGGCAACGAATCCGCTCCCGAAAGCGAACAAGAAATATCAACGGAGGAATCGATCATGACCGGTCCTGACGAAAACGCAAAGAAAGTCTGGCAGGATATTTACGCAGATAAAGAAAACGGCATCGGCGACGCCGAAAAGGTCTTCAACCTTGACCTATACCGCGAAGGCGTCGAGATCGACGTAAACGATCTCGATATCGAATTCGACAACGACGTCCGTATGGTCTTCAACGCGGAGGAAGCCACCCGCGCCGTAGTCCTTTCCGAGGGCTACGCCGTGACCCTTCCCGGCGGTGACGTGAAAGCCGATTATTCGCTCGGTTCGATCCGCAGCCAATACACTTCGGAATCGAAGAATTACCGGCTCACCCTCTCTTACGAGGCTCAGAACCCTTACGGCGCTTCGAAGAAAGGCCTTATCGATACATATTACGACGGCTGGCTGTTCAAGTATTACCGCAGCGACGATTTCCTTAAAGCCAACGGGCTCGCCCGTACCCGCGACGGCGGCGTTACGACGGATCTCCTTCCCGGCTATGAAGTCGAATATTACGGCGTCCACATCAAAGTCGACACGAAGATCGAATACCCCTATTACGCCGTAGCGGCGATCCACAAGATCGACGATTACACTCACTTCTGGCTCTTCGTCCTCAAGTCGAAGGAAAAAGGCGCTGACGCGCTCCTCGATTCGATCGTGAAATCCTTCGTCGAACTTGAAGAAAAGAACGGCAATCCCGAAAGCAGCGTCGGCTCCTACGAGCTTCGCATCCCCGATTACTGGAACGAGGAGACCCGCGCTTACTACGACCTCCTCACCAAAGGCGACACCGTCTATCTCGGCGCGTTCTATGCGGGACACAGCTATGAATATCAGGATTGGCTCGAAGGCGAGATCGGCAACAATCTCGATATCTTCATGACCTATTTCCATCTCGGCTGGGGCACCAGACGCGACGATATCGATATGGACCGTATCACCAGGCAGGCCGGCGGCAACGGCTTCAACGGCAAAGAAGTACTGGAGCTCACCTATCAGTTCACCACCACCAACAACACCCTCGGCGGCGACACCCCGATGTTCGACATCCTTCGCGGCAGATGCGATCTCCAGTTCAAAAAACTCGCCCAGGATATCAAGGCTTACGGCAAACCCGTGCTCTTCCGTCTCAATAACGAGATGAACACCGACTGGACCAGCTACTGCGGAATGCAGACCCTGCTCGATCCCGATATCTTCGTCGCGACCTGGCGCAGGCTTTACGACATCTTCCGCGAAGAAGGCGTCGACAACTGCATCTGGATCTGGAACCCGAACGACGTCACCTGCCCGTACTGCAACTGGGGCGATATGCTCGCCTACTTCCCCGGCGAGGATTACGTCCAGCTCCTCGGCCTGACCGCTTACGTAAAGAACAACGGCGGCTCGATCAAATCGTTCAGGCAGGCGTATACCGAGCTTTATAACAAGAACACCCCCTACTTCGACAACTATCCCGCATTTATCGGCGAGTTCGCGGTCGGCGGCGGCGGCGAATACGAATATGACTGGGGCATCAGGGGCTACAAGGCGATCACGAATATCGAAGTGCTTCGCCGTCAGCAGGCAAACTGGATAACCCAGATGTTCGACGACTTTATGCACAAGAACGAAGAAGGCTACGAGTTCTGCAAGAACATCGTCGGCGGCGCGTGGTTCTCCGCGAACGACTATAAGACCGATCCGGACACCAACGGCGGCGAGCAGTTCGTCCAGAACCGCTTCCAGCTCGACGAGAACACGCCTCTCGCCATCAAGGCGTTCGCGGAAGGATATCAAAAACTCCTTGACGCGAGAAAGAAGTAAAACAATCCATCATTAAGAATTCAGAATTATTTGAATCTGATACGTTAAACCGTAAAACAAGCCGCGGCGATGTGCGCTGCGGCTCACCCTTTCGCGCTGTCCGTAACGCCGCTTTTAAAAAGATTTGCGCTGTATCTCGTTGTTTTTGTACTGTTCTGGTTTCTTTTCGCGG
>JAGAAM010000026.1 GCA_017615235.1 Clostridia bacterium | reverse complement strand
GTCTTGCAGGCGGACTGGCAGGAAGTCTGGCATTCGCCGCAGCCGGTGTTGTTCGCGTTGGCGCAAAGGTTGCGGGTCTTAACGGTTTTAACGTGTTTCATCGTGATCCTCCGGATTGATATTTTTATTTACACCGGTAATATACCACATTTTTGCACGCCAGTCAATAAAAATTATTGCATTTCACGCTTTTTATATGTAAAATAATGATAAAAGTATTGACAAGACCGCTTTAATATGGTAAAAAGATAAAAGATTAAAGTGCCGCGGCAGAGACCGCGTGCGGAGGTGCAGACATGAACATACCCGACGGGATCTTCAAAAGCGGAGAAAAGGCGATCTTTTCGCTCCGCTCGCTCTACCGTCAGTACGGATATATGCAGTATAAGATGAGCAAGTTCGAGGAATACGATCTTTACGTCGGCAACAAAAACTTTCTCGTCTCGGACAACGTGATAACCTTCAACGATATCGACGGAAAGCTTATGGCTTTGAAACCGGACGTCACTCTTTCGATAGTCCACAACAGCCCGGAACATATAAAAGGCGTCCGCAAGCTTTGCTATAACGAGAACGTATATCGCGTCCCGAAAGGCGGTATTTCTTATAAAGAGATAATGCAGACCGGGCTTGAATGTATCGGCGAAGTCGACGAATACCTCGTCGCCGAATCGATCACCCTCGCGGTGAAAAGCCTTGCGCTGATCTCGGACGATTTCGCGCTCGACGTTTCGCACCTTGGCCTGCTTTCAAAGGCGCTGGAGCTTACCGGCGTATCCGACGAGGCGAAAAAGCGCCTTGTCGCCTGCGTCGCCGCCAAAAACGTCAACGGCGTCGCCTCGGTCTGCGCTACCGAAGGAGTAAAAGCCGAAAACGCCAAAGCGTTAATAGCCCTCGTATCGTCGCGCGGAACGCCCGAAAAGGTACTTGCGGAGCTTCGCGGCGTCTTCAAAGACGAAGAAAGCCTCGCTATGATCGACTCCACCGGGCGGATACTTTCCGCCGTTCCCTGCGGGAATATAAATATCGATTTCTCGGTCACCGGCGATATGAATTATTATAACGGGATAGTTTTCAAAGGTTTCGTAAACAGTTTGCCGTCCGCGCTGCTCTCCGGCGGTCAGTACGACAACCTTATGCGCCGTATGGGCAAAAGATCGCGCGCCGTCGGCTTTGCGCTCTATCTCGACCTGCTCGAATCGCTCACCGGCGAACCGGAGGAATTCGACGTCGACACCGCGCTCGTCTATCCTGAAGGCACACCCGCTTCCGCGGTCGCGAAGGCCGCAGAAAGGCTTATCGAAAGCGGGGCGGAGGTCACCGTGCTTCCCTCCGTACCCGAAAAACTCCGCTGCCGCAGGATAATAAAGCTTAACGGGGACGGTGAGATAATTGTCTGACAGAACGCTCAATATCGCTTTGCCGAAAGGCAGGCTCGGCGAAAAGGTCTATACCATGTTCGAGGCCGCCGGGTTCGAATGCGAACAGATAAAAGAAAACAGCCGCCGCCTTATTTTTGAAAACCGTGAAAAAGGCGTCTGCTTTTTCTGGGTGAAGCCCTCCGACGTCGCGATCTACGTCGAACGCGGCGCCGCCGACATCGGCGTTGCCGGAAAGGATATTTTGCTCGAATACGAACCCGACGTTTACGAGCTTCTCGATTTAGGCGTCGGCAGGTGCAGGATGGCTGTCGCGGCGCCGAAAAGCTTCCGCGACGATCCGAAACGCACGCTTCGCGTCGCGACGAAGTTCACCAACGTTGCAAAAAGGCATTACGCCTCCGTCGGCAGGGAAATAGACATCATCAAGCTCAACGGCTCGATCGAGCTCGCGCCGCTGCTCGGGCTTTCCGACGTCATCGTCGACATAGTCGAGACCGGCGCGACCCTGCGCGAGAACGACCTGGAGGTCGTCGAAGACATCGTCGATATAAGCGCCCGGCTTATCGCGAACAAATCCGCATACCGCTTCAAGCACGGCGTCATCGACGCCATCAACGCCGGACTTTGCGCGGTGAAAGAGGATATGAAATGATAAAGATTCTTAAATACGGCGAGATATCCGAAAACGAAATATTCATAAGGACTTCTCAGGCGGCAAACGTCGGCGAAGCCGTCGCTTCTATCATCGCCGACGTCCGCGAAAACGGCGACAGCGCGCTTTTCGCCTATTGCGAGAAGTTCGATAAAGTCAGGCTCGATTCGCTTGAAGTTACCGAAGCCGAGAAAAAAGAGGCTCTCGCTTCCGTCGAGCCGGAGTTTTTGCGCATTCTTAACGAGGCGAAGGACAATATCACCGAGTTCCACTCCCGCCAGAAGCGCGAAGGCTTCGAGTTCAGCCGGAAAGACGGTTCGCTGCTCGGCCAAAGGGTGATCCCGCTCGACCGCGTCGGGCTTTACGTTCCCGGCGGCACCGCGGCTTATCCTTCCACGGTGCTTATGGACGCGATCCCGGCACATATCGCCGGGGTAGGCGAGATAATAATGGTCACTCCTCCCGGAAAAGACGGAAAAGTTTCGAAATATATCCTCGCCGCTGCGGTGATCGCCGGGGTCGGCAGGATATTCAAGATAGGCGGCGCCCAGGCAGTCGCCGCGCTCGCCTACGGCACCGAAAGCGTCCCGAAGGTCGACAAGATCGCCGGTCCCGGCAACGCATACGTCGCGGAAGCGAAAAAACAGGTATTCGGCGCCGTCGCGATCGATATGATCGCCGGTCCGAGCGAGATACTCGTCGTCGCCGACGGCAAGTCGAACGCGCGCTTCGTCGCCGCCGATCTGCTTTCCCAGGCGGAGCACGACAAAATGGCGACCGCCGTCCTCGTCACGGACAGCATGGCGCTTGCAAACGCCGTCAGCGCGGAGCTTGAAAGGCAGATCCCGCTCCTTCCGAGGGCTGAGATCGCAAGAGCTTCGATCGACAACAACGGAAAGATCATCATTGCGCCGAACCTCGACGTCGGGATCGAGATTGCGAACGAGCTTGCGCCCGAGCATCTTGAGCTCTGCGTCGACAATCCGTTCGACTATCTTGACAAAATCAAACACGCGGGATCGATCTTCATG
>JAGAAM010000025.1 GCA_017615235.1 Clostridia bacterium | reverse complement strand
GGACATCCCGCCTTTTGCTATGATGTTAACAGAATACACGGCAGGTGTGGAGCGAAACACCTCTCGTAAGAAACTTTTACGATTATTCCTGCGTCTTTTTTACCCATTCCGCCCAGCGCGGATCGGCTTTGATTTCTTTTTCAACCTCGCCGTAATCAGGAATGCACCACGTCGGCCAGTCGGACGGCAGTTCTTTGGCGGTCATCCCTCTCGGGCAAGTCGAGTTTTTTACGAACGTCACGCGGGAAACAAGCGGCGCTGTGAAGGAATATTCCTTTCCGTCTTCAAACGAATCTATAGCTTTTGCGTGTTCCAATGCTTTATAAAGCGATTCGAACGCTTCGTCGCGATACCCGCGCTCCCATTGAAGCCGCGAAAGATACAGATAGAGATCAATCAATAACCCGTTATAATTCCCGAAATTACCGTCGTCGCAGAGCAGATGAAAGATGTCGATTGCACCTTTAATCTTTTTTATCGGAAAATCGCCGTCGAAATTTCGGGCGTTTGCAATTAGACCGTAAACAATCTGCTGAGCAAATAATCTTGCCGATTTCAAAAGAAAGTCGCCGATATACTTTGCTTCCTCCTTGCCGTCGGACGCCGCCGCAAGCAACAGTTCACGGCAGTTGACAAGCTCCGGCAACTTGGTCGCGAACGCGCGCGCTTTTTCGTTTTCGCCCACATTTCTGTATAGCAGCACGAGTATATGAATCGCCCTTGCAGCAATCATGTTATCGGATGCGCTGCTGATGAGATTTTCACAAATCTTTATAGATTCATTCCAAAACTCGTTGGTTTTGTGCCGATCATAATCGTGTCGTATAAAACCTTCTTCGTCGTAATAAAGCCATTCCCTGTGGCGCCGCCATCCCGCTTCAGATAACGTATCGGCAAGAGTAATCAAAAGTTTTTCATTTCCCGGGAACACCGCCAGTCCTTCGCGCAGAATCGCGAGGCATTCTTCAATCCATTCGCCGTCCCCGCGTGATTTGATTGAAAAAGCGTCGACTTTTCCGATGATCTCATCGACCTTTCGCTCGCGGTCGTTTTCATAGCCGAACAGTTCATCTATCGTCACGCCGAAATAGTTGGCTATCGCGGGTATCATTTCCATATCGGGATAACCGCCGTTTGCCTCCCAACGCGAGATCGCCTGTGAAGTTACTCCTAAAGCGTCCGCAAGAGTTTCCTGCGTACGTCCGTCACGGTGACGGAGCTCACGTATTTTTTGCCCTAATTCAAGTTGCATATAAGCACCTCCGTTTGTATTTTCACCGGTGTACCTTTATTATACCGGATCATTATAAAAAAGCAATTATCAATTCATTGTTAAAAAATCAAGCGTCAGTTGATACCGGCGGTAGAAAAAAGGCGGGGATCGTTCCCTGCCTTTTGCGTTATACTGTTCTATTCAAGTTCCGCGATACCGCTGACCGGCGCGACCCGGAGGCGAAATCCGGGAGTGCCGGTCTTTTCGTCGGCAAGTTCGACGCCGGAATCGCAAAGCGAGTTCGCGCTTGCGGCGTAGGCGATATACGGACGGTTGTTCTCCTCGCTCAGGTGCGCGAGTATGACCGATTCCGTGCCGTGGGCGGCAAGATGCGGCAAAAGCTTCGCGCAGGAATCGTTGGAAAGGTGGCCGTTATCGCCGAGGATGCGTTTTTTAAGGTGATAAGGATAACTGCCGTTTTTGAGCATATTGACGTCGTGATTAGACTCAACGACAGCCCTGCGGCAGCCCGAAAGCCCGCGCAGCACGTTTTCCGAAAGATGCCCGATGTCCGTGAAATAACCGAGCTTTTCTTCGCCGCATTTTATGCGGAACCCGCGGGAATCGAGCGAATCGTGCGGGGTCTTCACCGCGCAGACGGAAGTATCGAAAAGCCCTATCGTTTGAAGATCGGCAAGAGGGATCAGGCGCGAAGGATCGCATACCGCCGGCTCCAGATAAGCGCAGCTGTTCTCCGGCGCGTAGATCGGGGCGCCGACGTATTTCGAAACGACTTCAAGCCCTTTTATATGGTCGCCGTGCTCGTGCGTGATAAAGATCGCGCTGATGCGCGAAAGCGAGCTTCCGACGGCGCGGAGCGCCCTTTCGACGGCGCGCGCAGAAACGCCGCAGTCGATCAAGATCTCGTCGCGTCCGTATTTTATGTAAGCCGCGTTTCCTTTGGAGGAGGAATACAGCGTCATAAATCTTGCCTGTTCCATAGATAACGGTTCTTATCCTCTTATACCGTTTTCGTCGAGCACCGCAGCGCCGTAAGGCCTTATGCCGGTGATGCGGCAGCTTCCCTCGCCGAATGTTTTTTCGATGAACTTTTTATAATCGTTCGCGCGTCCGACCGGGAGATACGCCTGTATCGTCCCGGCGAAACCGCCGCCGTGAACGCGGCAGACCGCGCCGAAGGATTCCGAAAGCGCGAGCGCGAGCGAAACGCCCTGCTCCGCGACGTTGCGTGTGGTAAATACGTTTTGCAGGAATTTGAACGAAGAATCGCCGGACTGCTTCACGAGCGAGAGATATTCTTTTATATCTCCCCTCTTCAATGCGTCGCGCTGGGCGGAAACGCGCCTGTTCTCGTTGAAGAAATGTATCGCACGGAGAAGCGCGCGGTCCGAAACCTTTTTGCGTAACTCAGGCAGCGCGGCGTAAAACGCGGATTCGTCGCAATTGCGCAGAACGTCCTTTCCGAGCAGCTTCGCAACCGATTTCATCTCCGCCGGGACGGCGGCGTAATCGTCGGTAAGATCGGCGTGATTGCCGCCGGTATTGACGATGCAAAGGCAGTAACCGTCTTTCGACAAGTCAAAATCTATCTTTTCCGTCACGGGTGCGGAATCGTCCTTAAAATCGATCCAAAGGCATCCGCCGGAAGCGCAAGCCGCCTGGTCGAGCAGACCGCAGGGCTTGCCGAAAAAGACGTTTTCGGCGTATTTCCCGGCTTTCGCAAGCTCCATTACCGGGACTTTGCCGCCGTTGTAAAGCTCCGAGAAGATCCTGCCGCACATGACCTCGAAGGCGGCGGAGGAGGAAAGTCCGGAACCGGAAATGACGTCGCTCGCCGTGCAGGCGCAGTAGCCGCGTGCGATATATCCGTGTTTTTTAAGGTAGTCGGCGACTCCCGCGATTATGGCGGAGGATTTGCCTTTTATACATTTATCGGGGTCGGTACAGCTTATATCGACGACGTCCTCGCGGTAGCCCTCGCTCTTCATACGGACGGTCATATCGCCGGAAGCCGCGACGGCGGCGATTATGTCGATGTCAACCGAACCGGCGAGAGCGGTGCCGTTGTTATGGTCGGTGTGGTTGCCGGAAAGCTCGGTCCTGCCGGGGACCGAGAAGAGCGTGACCTCTTTTTCGCCGTAAAGGCGCAGGAATTCGCGCAGTATGCGAAGGTATCTTTCGCGCACGCGGTTTATATCCGAAGCGGGATACAGTTTTGCAAAAACGCCGTCGTATCCGCCGTTTTCAACGCTTTTTATCTTTTGTGAAGTAAGCATGGTTTACCTCCGCGTCATTCTTCGCCGGGCTCGCCGCGCAGGGCGTATAAAAAGACGTCCCACGCCGGTACGCACGGTTTTTTTCGTAAATAGAATCTATATTTCGGATC
>JAGAAM010000024.1 GCA_017615235.1 Clostridia bacterium | reverse complement strand
CGGCGTGCTGTTTATCGGATATCACGCCTACGACGCGCCGCGCGCTACTCTCTGCCACGTTTATTCTTCTTCCACTTTCACCGGGCACTTTATCAACGGCAAGCCGGTCGGCGAATTGCAGATCGACGCCGCGATAGCCGGCAAAAGGGGAGTGAAGACGGTTTTCGCTTCCGGCGACGACGTGTTTATCGAACAGGCAAAACAAAGCTGCCCCTGGATAAAGACCGTCGAGACGAAAAAAGCTCTCGCCTGGAACAGTTGTATCAGCCGCCACCCGCAGGAGGTCTGCGACGATATATATGATACCGTAAAAGAAGCTGTCGCGGAAATATCCGCGATGAAGGCGTTCACGGTCGATACGCCTTTCGAACTCACGCTTTCCTATAAACGCATCGAGTACGCTCAGGGGTGCGCTTTCCGCAACCCGGACGGCACGCCGTTTGAGACCGTCGACGCCTACACGCGCCGCGGCACGCTTGCCGATCCGGAAGATTACTTCCTTTATTGACCGGTGAAAGAATGAAGACAAAAGAAGAACGCCTGGCGTTGAAGCGCCAGCGCGAAGACCAGATGCGCTCCTTCCGTGTCGTCAGATACCTCGATTTCCCGTCGATAATGTCGGGAAGTCCCGTCGAGGTTACGGAGGGGTTTATAGTTTCCGATCGCGAAAGCTGCGAGGTATTCGCATCTTTCGTGTTCAAAAACGTCGGCGAAAAGGCGCTTTTCGGGCTGAAGATCCGGCTTTTGTTCTATCAGAACCAGAATATCCCGTATCTTAAGTCCGATTTCGTGTATTCGCACAATGACTTCAGGTTCGGTATGATAGCCGCGCCCTCCGGGAAGCGTTACGGGATCCGCGAATCCAACAAACGCGTATCGGTAAAGAGCGGCGAAAGCTTCGGCGCTCACGTTTTCATTCCGTTGCCGGAAAGCTATTTCACAAAACTTGAAGTCAAGATCTGCTCGGTCGAATATACCGGCGGTGAAAAGCAGGAGATCGGCATCGTCGCCGGAGGAAGCGTAAAAAAATACGACGATCTCGACAACATAAGCAAACTCGCCTACACGCGGATCAACAAATACGAATCCTTCGAATACACCTTCCCGACGGTGGTAATCCCCAAAGAGACCGAAAGCGCCTGGCTTTGCTGCTGCGGCAATAAGAACCCCGCCGCTTCTTCGGAATGCACGCGCTGCGGAAGGGAAAAGAACTGGCAGATGGAATCGATCTCCGAAGACGCGCTCGCTCACAGCACAGCGGAATTAGTTAAGGACCCGACGGAGATCACTATGCACGACAAGAGCCGCTACCGCCAGAACAAGATGCTTGAAACACAGCAGGAGATCGAAAAGAAGATCGCCGATTACGAAAAAGCGATGCTCCGTCTTGCGGAGGCCGAGAAGAACCGCAGGCGCCGCAACAAATACGTCATCCCGAAACTTATCGCGCTTACGGCGGTTCTTGCGCTGTTCGCGCTGATCGTCTATATACTTCAAAAAGGCGGGCTTGTGGTTTTTCCGTATTCCGCTTGATTTTCCGCTTGACTTACCGATAAATCGGTTGTATAATACGTCTGTTGTGCTAACAGATTAAAGCGATAAAGCAACATTAATCAATTGCAAGGAGAATAAAAATGTCCGAAAGACTCATTGGCACGGTTTCACGCGGCGTCCGTGCGCCGATCATCCGCAAGGGCGACGATATTGCCGATATCGTCGTAAGCAGCGTTATCAAAGCATCCGAAAGCGAGAACATATCCTTCCGCGACCGCGACGTAGTCGCAGTGACGGAGGCGGTCGTAGCCCGCGCGCAGGGCAATTACGCCACCGTGGATCAGATCGCCGCGGATATAAGGGCGAAATTCCCCGGCGGCACTTTCGGCGTGATTTTCCCGATCCTTTCGCGCAACAGGTTCGCGATCTGCCTTCGCGGTATCGCGAGGGGCGCGAAGAAGATCGTGCTTATGCTCTCCTATCCTTCCGATGAAGTCGGCAATCACCTGATCGACCTCGATTCACTCGACGACGCCGGCATCAACCCCTGGAGCGACGTACTTACCGAAGCGCGCTTCCGCGAACTTTTCGGCATCCGCAAGCATCCTTTCACCGGAGTCGATTACATCCAGTACTACCGCGAGCTTATCGAATCCCAGGGCTGCGAGGTCGAGATAATCCTCGCAAACGACTGCAGAAGCATCCTTAAATATACCGAAAACGTTCTCACCTGCGACATCCACACCCGCGCAAGGAGCAAAAAGCTTTTAGCCGCCTCCGGCGCAAAAGCGGTTTACGGACTTGACGATATACTTACTGCATCTGTCGACGGTTCGGGATACAATGAAAAATTCGGACTTCTCGGAAGCAACAAAGCCACCGAGGAAAGCGTAAAGCTCTTCCCGCGGGAATGCCAGTCGGTCGTCGACAGGATCGCAGCTGAACTTAAAAAGCGCACCGGCAAGAGCATCGAAGTGATGGTCTACGGCGACGGCGCTTTCAAGGACCCGGTAGGGAAGATTTGGGAACTTGCAGACCCGGTCGTATCTCCGGCTTACACCGCCGGACTTGAAGGACAGCCCAACGAAGTCAAACTCAAATATCTTGCCGACAACGATTTTAAAGACCTCTCCGGTGACGCGTTGAAATCCGCTATAAGCGATTATATCCGCAAGAAGGACGGAGACCTTACCGGCAAGATGGTATCGCAGGGAACGACTCCCAGGCGTCTTACCGACCTGATCGGTTCGCTGTGCGACCTTACCTCCGGAAGCGGCGATAAAGGCACCCCGATAATCTGGATCCAGGGCTATTTCGATAACTACACGGTATGATGAGTATTTAATAAGCATAACGAAAGCCGCCGGCTCGATGCCGGCGGCTTGAGTGTTTGTTTTGCGGTATCAACCGAATTTCGGTTCGCCGAAGATGGAATAGTAGGATTTCTTGAGTTTGGCTTCAAATACGAATTCGTACCATGAAGTGTAAAGATCCTTGTATCCGCTCGATCCGTCTTCGCCGGTCTCTCCGCCCTCGCCTTCTTCAGCGGGCGCTTCGGAGGAGGCGTCGCCGCCTTCTTCGGATCCGGCTGCGGAACCGGACATCGCGATTTTCCGGCCGATCGCGTCAAGTATCTCGTCCTCGGTCATTTCAAGCCCGTCTTTATTGGCGGCGATGAATTCGTTGACCGCGGTTTCGACTCTCGATTCGATCTCTGCGACTATCCTGTCGGTGTATTCTTTGATAGCCGCGGCGATAAGCGCGTCGCACTTGGCTTCGATCTTCGCGGGTGCGTCGTATTCGAGCATCGAGTTGAGGTCGTCCTGGTATTCTTTGCTCTTCTGAAGCGCTTCGAAATCGCGCTGGTATTTATCGCTTTCAACGACTTCCGCCATGCGGTCGTAAACCATATCGTTGACGATCTCGTTAAAGCGTTCCTCGATCATCAGTTCGACTTCTTCTTCGGTATAACCGTTGTCGTCATAGAAATGCTCTTCAATATATTTTTCGGTGAGCATCTCGGCGACGATATCGTCGATCTCGTCGCTGTCCAGATCGGGATTCTCCGCTTCGACTTCTTTGCGAAGCTTTTTGCGCATCTCGCGAATGACCGCGGAGCTGACGCCGTCGATCACTTCTTCTTCGGCTTCTGCCCGTAACGCTTTGCCCTGCTTGCGCATGATCTCGTTTTTGATGTTCTCCGAATAGCGCGG
>JAGAAM010000023.1 GCA_017615235.1 Clostridia bacterium | reverse complement strand
ATGGCCGGAAACGAATATCCGAAACAGCCGGTGATCCCGAACAACGGCTTCGTGCTCGTCGACTGTTATCTCAATTCCGCCAATATCGACCTTCTCAACGTCGGCGATAAATGCTATCTGCACGATATCGACCTCGCCGCCGGAACTCTGGGCGCCGATCCGCGCATCAGCGTCAACTGCCCCGATTCCGGAGTCGCGTATTACACCCCCGCGATCGACAACAGGCTCGGTACCCCCGTCGTGAACGAGGCGGTCAACGGCTATATCAACACGCTCGAAGGCGGCAAGACCATCACCTGGAACGCCGTCCCCGGCGCGACGAGTTATATCGTTTCTATCAACAACGCCGGCGCGGTCCCCGACGGGCCGCTGGTCGTCGCTCCCACCAACGTGAACGGCACTTCCTATACGATCTCCTCGTCGATACTCAGCATCGGCAGCAATTACACGATCCGCGTTATCGCGCGCGGCAACAAGCCGGACAGCAGTTTCAACAACTATAAAGTGAAATGCATAAGCGAGACGGCGGCGAACTCCTCGCTCGTCAACAAACGTGTCCTCGCTTTCGGCGACAGCCTTACCGCACGTCCCGGATACGTCGCGATGCTTTACAACTACATCGGCACCGAGGTCATCAACGCCGCCATCAGCGGCAACACCACCGCGCACGGACGCGCCCGTTTCGAGGACGACGTCCTTGCCGAGGACCCGGATATCGCCATCATCTGCTTCGGCATGAACGACCAGGCGTGCATCATGGACACCGGCAAACCGATAATCGATCTCGATACCTACCGCGCAAATCTGGAATACTTTGCCGCGACGCTTATCGAGAACGGCTGCGACGTGGTATTCTTCACGCCGAACCCGCCCTGCACGGAGCCCGGATATTACAGCGCCGGAAGCTACGGACTCGACTACGCTTACGGATTTATGCCCGATTTCGTCAACGCCATCCGCGAGACCGCGGCTAAATACGAATGCGGACTCGTCGATATCAACTACGAATGCGAATTCGAGGATCTCACCCAGTTCCTCGCCTACGGCGACGGTATCCACCAGTCCACATACGGACATACCCGTTACGCCGAACTCATCTCCGATTACCTCCTCGCAAAATACGACGGACTCAACAAGGCGACGATCACCGTCAACTGCATTGCCGACGGCCAGGTCGTCAAATCCTATGAGATGGTCGGCAAACAGGGCGCCCACGTCACGGTAGCCACCCCGGAGATCGACGGTTATTCCACCGCGGACGACGACGTGAAGACCACCTTCTCCGACAAGACCGTGACCTTCAACTACACCAACGACAATCCTTCGCCTACCTCCTTTAACGTGATCTATAACGCCAACGGCGGCAGCGGCGCTCCCGCTTCCCAGGTCAAGGGCGCAGGCATCGATCTTGTGCTTTCCGAGGACGAACCTTCCCGCAATTATTACGATTTCCTCGGCTGGGCGGATTCCGCATCGGCTACCGAGCCTCAGTATCAGCCCGGCGACACCTATACCTCCGACGCGAATATCACGCTCTTCGCGGTATGGAAGCTCCGCATCGGCGACGTCAACAACAACGGCGGCATCGACGCGACCGACTATCTGATGGCGAAACGCACCGTACTCGAGACCTATAACGCTTCCGAGATCGAACGTTCCGTCGCCGACGTCAACAAGAGCGGCGGCGTCGACGCGACCGACTATCTTATGATCAAGCGTCACGTCCTCGGCACCTACAGTATCGCGGGCTGACCCTTGGATATCGTCGAAAAAGCCGCGCTGTTCGCGCTGAAAGCCCATTCCGGGCAGGTCCGGAAATACGGCAACACACCTTATATAGTTCATCCTATGGAGGCGGCTTCGGTAGTCGCCTCCGTCACCGATGACCGCGATATCATCGCCGCAGCCCTGCTTCACGACGTCGTCGAGGACGCGGGAATCGATATCGGTACTATAAAAGAAGAATTCGGCGGGAGGGTAGCCGCCCTCGTCGCCTCGGAGACCGAGGACAAAAGGAGAGGGATACCTTCTTCCCTGACCTGGGAGATACGCAAAGCCGAATCGCTGGAAGTCCTTTCTTCTTCCGGCGAGGACGTGAAGATCCTATGGCTCGGAGATAAGCTTTCCAACATCCGTTCCTATTACCGCGTATATCTTGAAAAAGGCGACGCGATGTGGGAGATGACCCACCAGAAGGATATCAAAAAACAGTACTGGTACTATTCCGAAATAGCGCGTCTGACTTCCTCTTTGAGAAAACACGCGGCGTGGATGGAATACGACCGCCTCGTAAAAGAAGTGTTCAAAAGCGTGATAAATAACGCTTAAAACGCATAAAAAGGTGCAAAAAATGATCAAAAAAGCGATTAAAAGCGTCAGAATAACGGCTTTTTTCCTGGTTTTGGCGGTGTTTTTTACCTCGGTTTTCGCGCTTGAAGCCTTCGCCGAAAGGCGTCCGGGCGACCTTGACGGTGACGGGAACGTCACCGCAGCGGAGTATCTGAAGCTCAAACGCGCGGTGCTGAGATCCTACGAACTCACAGACGGCGAAATGCTCGCCGCCGACGTGAACGGCAACGGCAGCATAGACGCGACGGATTATCTTATGGTCAAGCGCGACGTCCTCGGAAGTTATCACATTGAAGGATACGCCGCCTCCGCCGGACTTGAATTCGTACTCAACGGCGGTTCGTATAACGTGACCGGGATCGGTTCCTGCACCGATAAGGATCTTGTGATCCCTTCGATATACAAAGGACTTCCGGTGACGGCGGTAGGCGATTCCGCTTTTGAAGACTGCGAAAAGCTTACGAACGTGACCATACCCGGGACCGTCGTCGCGATCGGCGACAACGCTTTTGACAACTGCAGCACTCTCACGGCGGTCATTATCCCGGACAGCGTGCAAAGTATCGGCGACAGCGCGTTTTCAAACTGCATCTGTGTTATCAGCGCCGTATTCGGGTCCGGTTTGAAGAGTATCGGCGTTAACGCGTTTTCAAACTGTCCTTCGCTTATGAGCGCTCAATTCGCAGTGACGGAAGGCTGGTGGGTCACCGCCGATCCGGAAGCGACGAGCGGCACCGCGATAAGCTTTTTCAACAACGTCGTCGCGGCGCGTTACCTTTGCAGCACATACGCGGGACAGTACTGGCGTCACGACTGACAGGAAAATAAAAAAACGCGGTCCTTTCGCTTTAAAACGAAGGGACCGTTTTTTTACGTTTTTACGCCTTTATCCTGTCCGCGAACATATCCGTCCTGCGGTAGTAGATCACGAACGACGCCGACAAAAGCAGGTTATGCGCGATCATGCACGCCCAGGCGGAGATGAGCCCGAGCCCGATAAGCTGGGTGCAGATGAACGTGCCGAGGATGCGGATCATCCACATTCCGGTCACGTTTAGGACGAAAGGCACTTTCGTCTTTCCCGCGCCCTGGAGCATACCTTCCGTCACTATGGAAATGCCGTAGAACGGCTCCGAGCAGGCGACCATGCGTAGCACGGTCCCGCCCAGGCGGATCACCTCCTCGTCTTTGCTGAAGATCCGCACCATTTCCGGAGCAAAGGCGAAAAGCAGAGCGCCGGAAAGTATCATAAGGAACACTTCAAGGATGATTATGGTCTTTGCGAGGTCGCTCTGGCGCCTGCGGTCGTTCGCGCCGATGGCGTTGCCGGTAAGCGTTGCCGCGGCGGTCTGGATGCCGTAACCCGGAATATAGAACGCCGATTCAACGGTGTTCGCAACGGTATGAGCCGCCGTCGATACCGCGCCGAGCGAGTTTATCATCGAAGCGAAGGCGACGTAGCCGAGCGAGGTGCCGAAACGCTGGAGCATATTCGGCATCGAGACCTTAAGGCAGGGGATAAGCACCTTTTTGTCGGGTTTTATGCTTTCGCCCTTCGGCGAGGCGGCGGGGTGTACGAGAAGCGCGGTCGTTACGAGTATCCCGCCGACGGCGTAGGAGACCGCGCTGGCGACCGCCGCGCCGTTCACTCCCATACCCGCGCCGTAAACGAATATCCCGCGTCCGAAAACGGTCACCGTCCGGTCGCCGTATATGAACAGGAAGTTGAGCAATACGTTAAGTAAATTTACGGTTATGCCGCAGATCATCGGCGTTTTCGTGTCGCCGACGGCGCGCAGCACCGTGCCGAAGATTATGCTCGCCGTGCGGAATATCATCGGGATATAAAGGATGAAGAAGTAAAGCCCCGCGGCGTCGCGGATGTCTTCGTCCACCCGCATCCACAAAGGGATCACCCGCGCGAGCGAAAGCGTTATCGCCGTGAAGACCGCGCCGATCACTATGACGGCGAGCACCGACTGGGCGCTCGCTTTGCGTACCCTGCCGGAGTCGCCGGCGCCTTTCGCCTGGGAGATATAGGCGAGGAAACCCACGCCGAAGGCGAAGACCGTCGACCCGATAAGCCAGTTGACCGTCGTGGTCGCGCCGACCGAAGCCGTCGCTTTCGTCCCGAGGGAACCGACCATCGCCGTGTCTATGTATTGCACCGCCGTCTGCGTAAGCTCTTCGAGCATCGTCGGCCAGGCGAGCGCGATCACCACCGGAAGCAGTTTTAAAAACCTCCTCCGGTCAATTGTCTTTTTCATAACACTCCGAAACCCGTGATTATTGCAAAAAAGATTTTATACCATTTTAAGCCGGTTGTCAAATGCGAACTTGACATGCGACGCGTTTTAATGTATTATTTTTATGTACTATAACTATTAATGACATTTGAATGCAATTTACAATATACACATTCATCCGGAACCACTTTTTGGAATTTTATTGAAGACATTTTCGGCTTGGGTTAAATAGGAGTATATCATGTCAGACGAGATGATTACCGGAAAAATATATTTTTTGCGTGTTCCATTCGGGAGAGAATATGAGGATTTCATTGCATTCCTGGTTCGTTGTGCGGTGGATAATCAGATATGGATTAACACAGGCGAGCAGATCAGAAACCCGGACGCGCGGTATAAATATTCCATAGATAACAGCGAAAGCAATGATCTTGCGGAGAAATATCTCCCCTTTGAAATAACGGACGCCAAGGATACAGATGAATGCAATCGGATCATGCGCGGCATGTGGTATCGTGATACGGATTTTGGTATAGCCGACTGGGGAAACTCTGGTATACCCAATATAGAAAATTTTTTGGTGCAAATAATGGAGCATGATTTGATAGGATACGTCCAGATTTCCATTGATTTAGCGCATGGTTATACACCGTCCGCGTATGCAAATCTCGATATTAACGCGTCGGATTTTTGTAAAATACTCATGTCACTACCCAACCACAATGCAGTACCGACTGCGCAATTCAATATTAGAAAATCCGGTGACCAGCCATTATGATCTATACTTGGCATTTAGCAAATATGTTTGGTCTTGGATGTTATTCATTCAGCGGGTTATAAGCAATCAGGCACATTTTCGAT
>JAGAAM010000022.1 GCA_017615235.1 Clostridia bacterium | reverse complement strand
GAATTAATGCCGACAAGAGTGAAACGGCTCTTGCGATTTTCATAAAAGCTCCTCCGTTGATCGCGCTGCGTTAAAAATATGTATAGTACTCCGATTCTTTATAGCATTATATAACATAAACTGTAAAATTGCAATAGCTGACAGCAATTTTCTGAATATAACGCTTACGCCTAAAACAAAAAAACCGCCTGCTTTGAAGCAAAACGGTTTTTGCGTTTTTAATGTTATTACCGCTGTCCGCGTTCGGCGATCGCGATATTCGCACAGCAGGAAAGCAGCGCGGCGGCGGTCTTTACTTCGTCGAGCACCGGATAGGTCGGCGCGATGCGGAGTTTGGAGTCGTCCGGGTCTTTCCCGTAGGGGAACATCGCCCCGGCGGGAGTGATGACCAGTCCGGCTTGCGCGCAAAGCTCGACGGTGCGCTTCGCGGTGCCTTCCGGGAGTGTCAGCGTGATGAAATAGCCGCCGTTGGGCTTGGTCCAGCTTACTCCTTCCACGCCGTCGAACGCCTTTTCGAAAGCGTCGTAGACCGCCTGGAACTTCGGGCGGATTATGCCCATGTGGACGTGCATCTGCGCCACCACGTCGTCATAGCAGCGGAACACCTTCGAGTGTCTCAGCTGGTTCATCTTGTCGTGACCGATGGTCTGGACTTTAAGCGCGTTGAGGATGCGCTTGATATTGCGCTCGCTCGAAGCGATACAGGATATGCCGGAACCGGGATAGGTGATTTTGGAAGTTGACATGAACTCGAAGAACATATCCTCGTTGCCGTACTTTTTCGCCTCCGCGAAAACCTCCAGAAGTTCGTCGGGAGTGTCGTTGAGATCGTGAAGGACGTAGGCGTTGTCCCAGAACACGCGGAAGTCCTTCGCCGCCGGGCGCAGCCGCGCGAAACGGCGCACCACGTCGTCGGAATAGGTCACGCCCATGGGGTTGGAATACTTCGGGACGCACCAGATACCTTTTATCGTCTCGTCGGAGGCGACGAGCGATTCGACGATATCCATATCCGGGCCGTCGTCGTAAAGCGGGATGTTTATCATATTGATGTCGAAATATTCGCAGATCGCGAAATGCCTGTCGTAACCCGGAACCGGGCAGAGGAACGAGATCTTGTCGTACTTCGACCAGGGCAGACATCCGTCCTCGACGGGATGGAGCATCGACCTTGCGACGGTATCGTACATAAGGTTAAGGCTGGAGTTGCCGCCGACGATGATCTGCTCCGGGCCTACGCCCAGAAGTTCGCCGAAAAGGCGCTTCATCTCGTTTATGCCGTCGAGACCGCCGTAGTTGCGGCAGTCGCTTCCCGTCTCGGAAAAACATTCGGCGTTGCTGGTGACGGCGGTGAGTATCTTTTCCGCCGTGGCGACCTGCTCCGTGGAGGGTTTTCCGCGGGACATATCCAGTTTGAGCCCTAACGATTTAAAATTTTCGTATTGTGCTTTAAGCTCTGATAAATTCATTTGACGCACCTCGTTTTTCGGACGCGCGGATCAGAACTCCGCGTTGCCGACGGTTCTGGGGAACAGTTCCACGTCGCGGATGTTCGACATACCGGTGATATACATGATAAGTCTTTCGAACCCGAGCCCGTAGCCGGCGTGCTTCACGCCGCCGTAACGGCGAAGGTCGAGATACCATTTATAGGCTTCTTTGTCGAGCCCGAGCTCGTCCATACGCGCTTCGAGCAGGTCGAGTCTTTCCTCCCTTTGCGAACCGCCGATAAGTTCGCCCACTCCGGGAACGAGCATATCCGCCGCCGCGACGGTCTTGCCGTCGTCGTTCAGACGCATATAGAAAGCCTTGATGTCTTTCGGGTAATCGGTGACGAAGACCGGCTTTTTGAACACCTGCTCGGTGATATAACGCTCGTGTTCGGTCTGGAGGTCGCAGCCCCATTCGACGGGATAGTCGAACTTTACGCCGGATCTTTTAAGGATATCGACCGCCTCGGTATAGGATACGCGGGCGAAGTCGCTTTCGACAAGGTTCGTAAGCCTTTCGATAAGCCCGTTGTCGATGAATCTGTTGAAGAATTCCATCTCGTAGGGGCATTTTTCAAGGACGTAGGCTATGACGTACTTCGTCATTTCCTCCGCTAAGGACATATAGTCGTCGAGATCCGCGAAGGCGATCTCCGGTTCGATCATCCAGAATTCAGCCGCGTGGCGCGGAGTGTTGGAGTTCTCGGCACGGAATGTCGGTCCGAAGGTATAGATGTTCGAATACGCGAGCGCGAAGCATTCGCCCTCAAGCTGGCCGGAAACCGTGAGGTTGGTCGGCTTTCCGAAGAAATCCTTTGAAAAATCGACGTTGCCCTTGTCGTCACGCGGGGGATCGTTTATATCGAGCGTGGTGACGCGGAACATCTCGCCGGCGCCTTCGGCGTCGCTCGCCGTGATAAGCGGGGTGTTGACGTAAACGAAACCCTTGTCGCCGAAAAAGCGGTGAATGCCCTGAGCGGCGACGGAACGGACGCGGAACACGGCGTTGAAGGTGTTCGCACGCGGGCGCAGATAGGTGATCGTGCGCAAAAACTCGAAGGAGTGCTTCTTCGGCTGGATCGGATAATCGGGGGTCGATTCGCCCTGGACTTCAACGATGGCGGCTTTAAGCTCGAAGGGCTGTTTTGCGCCGGGAGTGAGGACGAGAGCGCCGGTGGCGATTATCGAGGCGGGTATATTAAGCTTGGTGATATCTTTATAATTCTCAAGATTCTCGCTTTCGAAGACGACCTGGAGATTTTTGAAACAGGTGCCGTCGTTGAGTTCGATGAACCCGAAAGCGTTCGACGAACGGATAGTCTTTATCCAGCCGCCGACGCGGATGGTCTTTCCGTCGAAGATCGAAGGATCCTCATAGATGTCGCAGATCCTGATGAGAGAGTCTTTAATTGCCATGATATACTCCTCCTTTTAAAGGAATTTCAATTATTATATCACTATGATAAAGCATTTTCAAGGTTTTTATTGCCTAAACCGCGTCTTTATAAGGCGATCTTTTTAAAAAAATGCAACAAATTTGTTGCAAAGGGAGTGATTATTTGATATACTGCTTTCACAGACGGGGGCGAAGAACGATGACGTTATACGATGTACTCGGTACCAAAAAAGAATATCTTAAAAACAAAAAAGCGATGATATTCGATTTCGACGGAACGCTCGTCGATTCGATGTGCTTCTGGCGCAACCGCCGGGGCGACGACGTTTCGCAATACGGGACTTTCGCGGATTATCTCGCGGTGAAATATTCCGCCGAAGTGGAGCCGAAACCCTACGCCGTCGAACTTTTGAAACTTTTGAAAGAAAACGGCGTGCCGGCCTGCATCGCCACCGAAACGCCGAGATTTTTATCTAAAGGTTTTTTTGACAAACACTATTTCGACGGATTGACCGAATTTTACGTAGACTGCGGCGAGATCGGGAAAAGCAAAAGAGAATCCCCCGCGGTATTCGTCGAGGCGGCGAAACGCCTGGGTCTCCCCGCGGAGGAATGCGTCGTTGTGGAGGATTCGCTTTATTCGGCGATATCCGCAAAAAAGGGCGGATTTGCCTGCATCGGCGTTTACGAGGAAGAAAACCGCGATCACATGTTCGAACTGAAAAACATATGCGACGATTATATCTACAACCTCGGGAAACTGCTTCCGGGGACCGGATTCAGCTTCTGATCACTGCATCTTTTCCTGCTTGACCTTTTTGTCGATGACGTGGCGTTTGGCAAGTTCGGCTTTTATATCGTCGACAGAGATGCCCGTTTCCGCCATCAAAACCAGGACGTGATAGGTAAGATCGGCAATCTCATATACCGTTTCCGCCTTATCGCCGCCTTTTCCGGCGATGATGACTTCCGTCGATTCCTCGCCGACTTTTTTAAGGATCTTATCGATGCCTTTCTCAAAGAGATAGGTCGTGTAAGACCCTTCTTTTTTGTTGATTTTACGGTCTGCGATAAGCGCTTCGAGCGCGGAAAGCGAGAATCCCGGATCTTCTTCCGACTCGATGAGCGTATTCGTAAAGCAGGACTCCGTGCCGGTGTGGCAGGCGGGCCCGTCGGGATGCACCCTTACGAGGAGCGCGTCTTTATCGCAATCGGCGGTGATCGATACGATATGCTGATAATTGCCGCTCGTCTCGCCTTTCAGCCACAGTTGCTGTCTTGAACGCGAATAAAAGCAGGTGAGCCCCTTTTCGATAGTTATGCCGAGGCTTTCTTTGTTCATATACGCAAGCGTTAAGACCTTACCGCTGCCGGCGTCGGTCACTATCGCGGGGATAAGCCCGTTTTGATCGAATTTAAGTTCGTTGATATCCATTTTATCACTCCGTTGTTCTGACGTTGACGCCGTTCCTTTTAAGTTCGGCTTTGAGGTCGCTTATGATTATCTCGCCGAAATGGAAGACCGAGGCGGCAAGACCCGCGTCGACCTGAGGCACTTTTTTGAAAAGGTCGGTGAAATCGTTCACGCTGCCGGCGCCGCCGGAAGCGATGACCGGTACGTTCACGCAGCCGCACACCGCCTGCACGAGCTCGATATCGAAACCCTTTTTCACTCCGTCGGTGTCGATGGAGTTGACGACTATCTCGCCGGCTCCCGACGCGACGCCTTTTTTTATCCAGCCGAGCGCTTCTATGCCGGTATCCACCCTTCCGCCTTTCGCGAAGACGCGGAATTCGCCGTTTACCCGTTTTACGTCCACCGAAAGCACGACGCACTGGTCGCCGTAGCGTTTCGCGGCGGCGGTGATGAGCGAAGGGTCTTTTATCGCGCCGGTATTGACGCTGACCTTATCCGCGCCGCATTTCAGAACGCGGTCGAAATCGTCGACGGTGTTGATACCTCCGCCGACGGTGAGCGGGATGAAGACGTGCCGCGCGGCGTCGCGCAGTATCTCCGTGAATATCGTGCGCTCCTCGGAGGAGGCGGCGATATCGTAAAACACAAGCTCGTCTGCGCCCTGACCGCTGTAATATTCCGCCAGTTCCACCGGCGAAGAAACGTCGTTCAGCCCGGCGAAATTGACGCCCTTTACCACCCTGCCGTGCTTTACGTCCAGACAGGGGATTATCCTTTTGGTTATCATTTATAAAGCTCCAATGCCTTTTTAAGATCGATGGCGCCGGTGTAATACGCCTTGCCGATTATCGCTCCGTCAGCTCCGAGGTCTTCAAGCCTTTTAAGGTCTTCGTAAGACGAAACTCCGCCGGAGGCGACGACCGAAAGCCCGGTCCTTTGCCGGAGTTCCCGGTAAAGTCCGACGTTTGCGCCCCGCATCGCGCCGTCGCGCGAGATGTCGGTGCAGATGACCGTCCTTACCCCTATCCCGTAAAGACAGGAGCAAAAATCGAAAACGTCGATCCCGGTGTCCTCCGTCCAGCCGTTCACGGCGACTTTGCCTTCTCGGACGTCGACGCCGACGGCGATCCTTTCGCCGTATTCCTTAACCGCCGTTTCGAGGAAGGCTTTATCGCGCACCGCGGCGGTGCCGAGTATGACCCTTGAAATACCCGCGGAGAAGTATTTTTCCGCCGTTTCGACGTTCCGTATGCCTCCGCCGACTTCGGAAAAGCCGCCGAAGACCCTCGCGGCTTCGGAGATAAAGCCGAGGTTCTCGTTCCCTCCGCTTTTCGCGCCTTCGAGGTCGACCATGTGGATATGCGTCGCTCCGCATTTTTTGAAATCGTTCGCGACGCTTGAGGGATCGTCGCTGTAGACCGTCATTTCGTTATAATCGCCGCGCAGAAGCCGCACCGCTTTGCCGCCGAAAAAATCTATCGCGGGGAAAAGTATCACTGTTCAACCCTCCTTTTCGCAAAAGGCGCGGAGTATCGAAAGCCCGACTTCGCCGCTTTTTTCGGGGTGGAACTGACAGCCGAAGACGTTGCCGTTCTCGGCGCTCGCGGTGACCGTTCCGCCGTAATCGGTGACGGCGGAAATATACTTATCGTCGCAGACGGCGTGATAGGAATGTACAAAATAGACGTGGTCGCCGCTTTTGACGTATTTGAATATCGCGCTGTCTTTTTTCGTGATCTCAAGCGCGTTCCAGCCGATCTGGGGTATCTTCATCCCCGTTTTTACGCTTTCGGAAACCGGCCTTATAACTCCCGGGATAAGCCCGAGTCCGGCGTGCTCGCCGTATTCGAGGCTTTTATCGAACAAAAGCTGCATACCGAGGCAGATGCCCAGTAAGGGTTTGCCTTTTTTGACTTCTTCGCGCACGGCTTCGCCCATACCGCTTTTCGAAAGCAGGGCGGCGGCGTCGCCGAAGGCGCCTACACCGGGAAGCAGGAGTTTGCCGGCGCTTTTTAGCGTTTTGGGGTCGGAGACGACCTTCGCTTCGGCGCCGACGGCTTTGAGAGAACAGCAGATCGAAAAAAGATTGCCTACTCCGTAATCAACGACAGCTATCATCAAAGCACGCCTTTCGTGGAAGGAACTTCGTTTTCAAATCCGGGATCGGAAGCGACCGCGGCGCGCAGCGAACGCGCGGCGGATTTGAAGCACGCCTCGATGATGTGGTGCGAATTCTCGCCGGATATAAGGACGAAATGGAGCGTTATCCCCGAAACGCGGGTGAAGGCGAGCCAGAATTCTTTTACGAGCTCGGTATCGAAATCGCCGACCTTTTCGGTCGGGATATCGACCTGGAACCCCAGAAAGCCCCTGCCGGAAATATCCGCGGCGGTCATAACGAGCGCCTCGTCCATCGGGAGAAGCGACTGGCCGTAACGGGTGATCCCCTTCTTATCGCCCAGAGCGGAGGCGAACGCCTGTCCGAGCGCGATGCCGATATCCTCCGCGGTGTGGTGGTAATCGACCTCCGTATCGCCTTTGCAGACAATATCGAGACCGAATTTCCCGTGAGCCGAGAAAAGCGTGAGCATATGGTCGAGGAAACCGCACCCGGTGTCGACGGAGTTTTTGCCCTTCCCGTCGAGTTCAAGAGCGAGTTTTATCTTCGTTTCCGCGGTATTGCGTTCGATTTCGGCGTTTCTCATTTCATTTCCTCCAGAATGTCTTTTATCGCGTCGGCGAGAACGTTTATCTGTTCTTCGGTGCCGACGGTTATCCTTACGAAGTCGTCTATCCCCTGCCGGTCGAAATGCCGCACGAGGATTCCTTTTTCTTTCAGGCGTTTATAAAGCTCCGCGCCGTGGATCTTATCGCTTTCTGCAAACACGAAATTGGTTTTAGAATCGGTCGTCCTGAAGCCGAGCGAGCGAAGCTTTGAAGTCAGCAGAGCGCGGTTTGATATGATCGTATCGCGGTTCTTTTTGAAATACCCGCAGTCGGCAAGGCTCCCGATGCCTGCGGCGGCGGTCATCGAGTTGACGTTATAAGGGTTGGTCGAAAACCGGATCGTATTCAGGTCGGCGATGAGCTTTTCGGAAGCGATACCGAACCCGAGCCTAGCGCCCGCCATCGAGCGGGATTTCGAGAAAGTGCGGGTGACAAGCAGGTTTTCGTATTTCCCGATAAGCGTCACCGCGCTTTCACCGCCGAAGTCGATATACGCTTCGTCGATCACGACGACGTTTTTCGGATTGGAAGCGACGATCCTTTCAACGTCTTCAAGCGGAAGGAACAGCCCCGTCGGAGCGTTCGGGTTGGCGATGAACACGGTTTTCCCGACGGAAATATAGTCGTCCGGGTCAATTGAAAAATCGTTTTTTAACGGTATCTCTTCGTATATTATCCCGTTTTTACGGGCGAAGACGCTGTAAAAGCCGTAGGTCACTTCGGGAAACACCGCGCCGGTATCCTCGCCGCAGAAAGCCGAAAACGCAAGGTCGAGTATCTCGTCCGAACCGTTCGCCGGGATAACGTTTCCGGGCCTTACGCCGACGTCGTCCGCAAAAGCCTCGCTGAGCGCCTTATAGGTCGGATCGGGATAAAGCATAAGCGTTTTCGCCGCCTCGGCGGCGGCTTCTATCGCCTTTTCGGAAGGCGGGAACGGCGATTCGTTGGTGTTTAGTTTGATATACTTGCGCTCGCGCGGCTGTTCGCCCGGAACGTAAGGGACAAGCCCGCCGAAGCGTTTGTCAAGAAATCCGCTCATTCTTCTTCAAAGCGTACCGTCGCGCTTTTTGCGTGTCCGGTAAGCCCCTCCTTCCCGGCGAAATAGGCGACGTCGGGCGCGAGTTTTGCCAAAGCTTCCTTCGGGAACCAGGTGTACTGGGTCTTTTTTACGAAATCGTCGACCGAAAGCGGGCTTGAAAACCTCGCGGTACCCAGAGTGGGAAGCGTGTGGTTCGGTCCGGCAAGGTAATCTCCCAATGCCTCCGGGTTATATCTGCCGAGGAAGACCGATCCGGCGTGACGGACCCGTTTCAACAGTTCGAAAGGATCGTCGACGCAGAGCTCGAGATGCTCCGGAGCGAGGCGGTTGGAGATCTCCACCGCTTTTTCGATGTCCGGCGCGACGATTATCTTGCCGTTGGAATCTATCGAAGCGCGTGCGATCTCCGCCCGGTCGAGCAGAGGTATCTGTTTTTCTAATTCGTCGGAGACGTTT
>JAGAAM010000021.1 GCA_017615235.1 Clostridia bacterium | reverse complement strand
GTCGGCTTTGCGGAGCGTAAGCTCGTATCCGTGGATACGGAACTCCAGGGGATCGCCCATCGGAGCGAATTGAACGAGAGTGATCTCGGCTCCGGGGATTATCCCCATATCCAGAAAGTGACGGCGCAGCGCGCCCTCTCCGCCGACGGAGTCTATTAACGCCGACTCGCCGGCTTTAAGTTCGTCCAATCTCATAAAATAACGGCTCCCGTTATGACAGTTTGATGAATGTTCGGCATGGATGACCCTTGCCTTCGTTTATTTCCTGAAATCGTAGATACAGCCTATCTTGCAGGCTTCAAGGCATTTGCCGCAGGCGACGCATTTGCTCCTGTCGACCTGCGCGCGGCCGTCGATAACCTTTATCGCTTCGGACTCGCAGGCTTTTTCGCACATCTTGCATCCGATACAGCCGACTTTGCAGACTTTGCGTACGTTCGCGCCGGGTTCGGGGTTAGAGCAGAGCACCAGCGACTTTTCGGAATCGGGAACGATGGCGATTATATGCTTTGGGCAGACGCTGACGCATTTGCCGCAGGCGATGCAGTTCTTCGGATCGACGACGGCAACGCCGTCAACAACGTGTATCGCGTCGTTTTCGCAGACTTTAACGCAGTCGCCGAGCCCGGTACAGCCGAACTTGCAGTCGCCCGTGCCGCCGAAAAGCGCGGAAACGGATTTACACGAAGTGATACCGATATAATCGTTGGAACGCTCCGCGTTGCCGATCCTGCCGTTGCAAAGCACGACGGCGGTCTTTTTTTCGGTGATCTCGGCTTCGATGCCGAGAAAAGCGCTTATCTCTTTTGTGACTTCGGCGCCGCCGACGCTGCAAAGGTTGGCGGGAGCGCCGTCTTTCGAAATGGCGGAGGCGTAGCCCGCGCAGCCGGAAAAGCCGCATCCGCCGCAGTTCGCGCCGGGAAGCATTTTTTCGATGGCGGCGGCTTTTTCATCCACCGGGACTTTCATGAATCTTGCTGCGAGCACGAGCCCGATCGCGGCTATAAGCCCGATCCCGGCTACGAGCGCGACGGCTATCAGAATACCGTTCATTACTCAGGCTCCTTTCATCAGGCGATCCCGGCGAAGCCGGAGAACGACACGGCGAGCAGAGCCGCCGCGATAAGCGTGATGGGAAGACCTTTAAGGAATTTCGGGACGTTCGCGTCCTCGAGCCTTTCGCGCACGCCGGCGAACAGCACCATCGCGAGCATATAGCCCAAGCCCGCGCCGAGCGCGTTCACCACCGCTTCGAGATAACCGTAACCGGCGTCGGCGCCGCTCTTGTCGATGACAAGTATCGTGATACCGAGTACCGCGCAGTTGGTAGTGATGAGCGGCAGATAGATGCCCAAAGCTTTGTGAAGGGGCGGGAAGAATTTCTTCATAACTATCTCGACGAGCTGAACGAGCGCGGCGATGACGAGTATGAAGACGATGGTCTGAAGATAAGAAAGACCGTTGGGAACGAGAACGTACTGATAAAGCGGATAGGTGACGGTCGTGGCTATCACCATGACGAAGATGACCGCAAGGCTCATACCGACGGCGGTCTTGAGTTTTTTCGATACGCCGATAAACGGGCAAATACCCAAGAATTTCGCCAGAACGTAGTTTTCGGTAAGTACGGCGGCGACTACTATCGCGATAAGTTTAGGCATTATCGGCACCTTCCTTTCCTTCGCCCGCGCATTTATCCTTCATCGGGCAGGCTTCGCATCCGTTCGCGACCGGCTTTTTGCCCTGCTTTTCGATGATCTTGTTCGCAAGGGCGATAAGCAGTCCGAATACGAAGAATCCGCCCGCGGGAAGGATGAATATAAGTATCGGGGTGAAAAAGCTGTCGGGCAGGACCGTCAGTCCGAAGACCGTTCCGGAACCCAGAAGCTCGCGGATGATGCCCATGCAGAGCATCGCGGCGGTGAAGCCGATCCCCATCCCGAGCCCGTCGAGCGCAGAGGATACGACGGTGTTCTTGGAGGCGAAAGCTTCCGCTCTGCCGAGGATGATACAGTTGACGACTATCAGCGGCAGATAGATGCCGAGCGATTTATCCAAAGCCGGAGTATAGGCTTTTACTATCATCTGAACGACGGTGACGAAACCGGCGATGACCGTGATATATGCCGGGATACGGACAGCGTCCGGGATGAATTTGCGAAGCAGTGAAATGACGATGTTCGAACAGAGCAGAACGACCGTCGCCGCCACGCCCATGCCGATAGCGTTCATCGCGCTCGTGGTGACCGCGAGCGTCGGACAGGTGCCAAGTACCAGTACGAGCACCGGGTTCTGGCGGATTATGCCTTTTGTGAACTCTTTAAGTTTTGAATTTTTCATTTGTTATCCGCCCCCTTTATCACGATCCTGTAATCGTCAAACGCTTTGTTGACCGCCTGGCTTACAGCCCAGCTGGTTATCGAAGCGCCGGTCCTGCGTACCACGCCTTTTGCGAAAGGCATCGTGCCTCCGACGAATTTGGAAAGATACTGTTCGTCGTTGAACGCGGCTCCGAGGCCGGGAGTCTCGGAGTGCGAGACGATCTTGACGCCCGTGATCGCGCCTTCGGTATCTATGCCGACCATGACCACGACGTCGCCGCCGTAACCTTTCGCGGATTCTTTGAAGACGTAACCGATCACTTTTCCGCCTTTTACGGCTTCGGCGCATTCGCCGGCGACGCCTTCGATCGCGGCGTCTTTGTATTCGTCGGCTTCAAGCACGGCTTTGCGGCTCTCCGCAAGCGTTTTAAGCTCGTTTTCGGCGATCAGATCCTTTGTCAGCGCGTAAGCGCCCGCGACGAGGAGCGAGGTCACAAGACAGATCACGAAAAGCGAAACTATCGGGAAGAACGGTGATTTTTTGAATTTCATTTCGCCGCCTCCTTTTCCGCCTTGGGCTTCTTTTGCCTGACTTCGCCGAAAGACTTCGGACGGACGTATCTGTCGATAAGCGGAGTGATTATGTTCATAAGCACTATCGAATAGGATACTCCTCCCGGCAGGCTGGCGTAGAACCTTATCACGCAGGTCAGAAGCCCGCATCCGATACCGTAGATTATCTTGCCCCTTGTGGTAAGCGGCGAGGTGGTGTAATCGGTCGCCATGAAGAACGCGCCGATCAGCAATCCGCCGCTCAAAAGCTGCATCGGGATATCTTTCCCGGCGATCAGCGAGAACAGAGCGACTGTTCCGAGATAGGAAAGCGGGATCCAGACCTTGATGATGCCCAATGCGATAAGAGCGATACCGCCGATGATAAGCGCGATCGCGCAGGTCTCGCCGATACAGCCGCCGGTCCTGCCGAGAAGCATATCGGTTATGCTCGCGCCGCCTCCGGAAAGGGGAGTGGCGGTGGTCTTCCCGTCATAGAACCAGGTCGTCATCGCCGTCGGGAAGGATACCGTCATAATGATCCGGCCGCCCAAGGCGGGGTTGATGAAGTTGTGCCCGATACCGCCGAACATCTGCTTGACGACGACTATCGCGGCGATACAGCCGACGAGTGCGTACTGCAGACCGATATAAGGCGGCAGCGTGAGCGCGAGCAGAAGCCCGGTCACGGCGGCGGAAAGGTCTTTTACCGTCTGCTGCCTTTTCATCACCTTGCGGCAGATGAATTCAAGCAGCACGCAGACGACCACGCAGAACACTTCCAGCAGCAGCGAGTACCATCCGAAAAGGACGATCGACGCCACGACCGCGGGAAGAAGACATATCAGGACGGTCGCCATTATCCGCGTGACCGACATTGTGCCGCGCAGATGAGGCGAGGATGAGATCGCAAGTTTTTCAATCATTTTCAATCACCTCCCGGTCAGACCGGCTTCCTTTCTTTAAGGATCGTTTTGCCCAGGCGCACCCTCTGGAGCACGGCGCGGTGGGCGGGACATACGAACGAGCAGCTCCCGCACTCGATACACGACATCGCGTTGAGCGCCGCGAGCTTTTCGCCGTCGCCGTGTTCCGCGGCGTTTGCGATGGTTATCGGCATAAGCCCCATCGGGCAGTTGTATGCGCATCTTCCGCAGCGTATGCAGTCGCCTTCGGGCGGAAGCTCGGTTTCCTCGGAGGAAAACGCGAGTATCGCGTTCGTGTTTTTGAGTATCGGCAAAGTATCGTTCGGCGCCGTAATACCCATCATCGGTCCGCCGTAGAGTATCTTGCGCGGCTTTTTGGCGTAACCGCCGCAGAATTCTATTACGTCGGCGATGCTGGTGCCTATCGGAACGATTACGTTGCAGGGCCTTCCGACGGCGTCGCCGCTTACCGTTATGCGTTTCGAAACGAGCGGCATACCGGTTTTAAGGTATTTCGCAAGGAACGCGACGGAGGTTACGTTCATTACGACGCATCCGGCGTCGGACGGGAGTTTTCCGGCGGGGACGACCCTGCCGGTGCAGGCGCGGATGAGCATCTTCTCGGCGCCCTGCGGATAACTCGT
>JAGAAM010000020.1 GCA_017615235.1 Clostridia bacterium | reverse complement strand
GCTTGACGAAAACGTCTTTCACGGCTTCGGAACAGCCGTCGTCGAGCGTGAAGCGCTTCCTGTCCCAGTCGCAGGAGGAACCGAGCTTGCGAAGCTGTTCGCAGATGCGGTTGCCGTAGGTGTCGTTCCATTTCCAGGCGCGTTCAAGGAATCCTTCGCGCCCGATCTGTTCTTTCGTCACGCCTTCCTTGCGCATCGCTTCGACGATCTTCGCTTCGGTCGCTATCGAGGCGTGGTCGGTGCCGGGAAGCCACAGGGTATCGTACCCGCACATCCTTTTATAGCGGGTAAGGATATCCTGCATGGTGTTGTCGAGCGCGTGACCCATATGGAGCTGTCCGGTTATGTTCGGAGGCGGCATGACGATGGAGAACATCGGCGCGTCCTTCTTTCCGGACGGTTTGAAATAACCCTTCGATTCCCATTCGGCGTAAAGCCGTTCCTCGAAATCGGCGGGATCGTATTTTTTCTCAAGTTCTTTCATGATCACTTTATCTCCTTGAACCTGTTCATTATCATTCCGGTTTTGAGCTTCGGATAGAAATAGGTGCTCTTCTGCGGCATTTTGTCTCCCGCGAGCGCGACGGCTTTTATCTGGGATACCTTCGTCGGGTTGATTATGAACGCCGCCGTTGCTTTTCCGCCGTTCACACTTTCCAAAGCCTCGTCGAGCGACCTCGTATAGCGAAGGTTTACCTGGTTCGCCATATTCTCCTTGTCGATGCCTAAAGCCTCTTCAAGGATATATTTGTGGAGCACGCTCACGTCGAGATCGCTGTAAGCCTCGCTGCGGCCGTCGATAAGCTCGCCTTCGGCTTCGGGCTTCAGGCGCATCACCATGCATTCGTCGCCGCCGGTGTAAAGCGCGAATATATGTCCGGCCGAGTTTGCGGCGAGAAGCTTTTCGATCCCCTTCACGCCGGCTTTGCGGCAATCGAACCGGTCGCCGCAGATCTTCGCGACCTCTTTTTCGTTTACCGGCATATCGACGATCATCCTGTGGGTGGGGAATACGACCAGTCCGGGGTCGTCCATCGCCACGACGGTCATCATTATGCTGTCGGCGTCGCCGGCGGAGCCTTTCGTTTTTATAAGGTGATCGCGGTAATTCAGCGCCGTCTCGTAGCGGTGGTGTCCGTCCGCGATGAAAAGCTGTTTGTCGGCAAGCGCTTTCGCAAAATCGTTTATAAGACTTTCGTCGCCGGTCTTCCATACGCGGTGGGTGACTTTTTCGTCATCCGTGAAATCGTATATCGGATCCGCGGCGGTGATCGCGTTTATCACCTTCGCGGCGCTTCCGTCGTCGTTGTAAAGCGAATAGACCGACGAGAAATTGCATCCCGTCGCGCACATAAGCTCGAAGCGGTCGGCTTTCGCCTTTTTAAGCGTTTCCTCGTGCGGTAGCACGACCTTTTCCGAAAAATCGCAAAGCTTCACGCGGCAGACCGCGCCGGTGAGGACGTAATTTTTCCCGTTCACGGAAAACAGCTCGCGGTAGACGAACAGCGACGGTCTTTCGTCCTGAACGAGTATCCCTTCGTCAAGCCATTTGTCAAGAAGCTTTCCTGCTTCGGCGTATCTGTCTTCGCCGACCGGCAGTTCGAGACGGACGAGGTTGTATTCGTTCTTAGCGATAAGCTCCTCGCGCTCGGAGGGCGGGATTATATCGTAAGGCGGGCATACGCAATCGGCGATATTCCCCGCTTTTTCGGTGTAATGAAGCGCATAGATGGGTCTGATCTCTGCCATTTTGAAGTCCTTCTTGATCTAAATTCTTTTAAGCTTTGCAAAATTGCCCATGAGCCTTTTGGTGCTTCCGTTGTCGAATTCTATCTCGTAAAGCACGTCGCCGCCCATCGGGGTCGCCTTTATGATCCCGCCTTCGCCGAACATCGGATGGCGCACCCGCGTCCCTTCGGGGATGAATTCGGCTTCCGCATTCGGCTTCGCGGCGTTTCTGACGTTTTCGAAGAAAGTGCTCCGCTTTTCGCTCCGGACCGGATAATCCGCCGCCCAGACCGAACGCGACGGGGCGCTCCCGCCGCCGATCCTGTCGCGGCATCCCTCCGGTATCTCGGAAGCGAAGCGCGATATCTGCCGCGCGTCGGTCCTGCCGTAAAGCATCCTGTTGTCGGTGTGTATAAGGTAAAGGCTGCGCTTCGCCCTCGTCACCGCGACGTAGGCGAGCCTGCGCTCCTCTTCAAGCCCTTTGTCGCCCTCGAAAAGCGATTGCGAACTCGGGAAAAGTCCCTCCTCGAACCCGGGGATGAATACGTTCCCGAATTCAAGCCCTTTCGCGGAGTGGACGGTCATCAGCACCACGTAATCGTCGCCGCTGTCGTAACCGTCAAGGTCGCTGACCAGCGCGATCTCGTTAAGGAACGCCGCAAGCGATTTGTCCTCGGCGGTCTCCTCGTAAAGCTTCGCGGAGGAGATAAGCTCCATTATGTTCTGTTCGCGCTCGTCGCCGCCTTCCTCCTCGGCGACCATGTCGACGTATCCCGTCTCGTAGATGACGTGCGATACCGTTTCCGATACGGTGTGGACGAGCGAGTATTCGTAAAGCGATTCGATCAGCTCCGCGAAAAGCAGGAGCTTTGAAGATACGCGCTGCAATTCGGGGATCGAAGCCGACGCCTTGATTATTTCGAACGCCGGAACGCCGCGCTGCGAGGCGAGCGTTTCGATCTTTTCGACCGTCGCGTCGCCGATCGAGCGCTTCGGAACGTTTATGATCCTGCGCAGTCTCACGGCGTCCGTGTTGTTGGTTATAACCGAAAGGTAGGCGAGAACGTCTTTTATCTCGCGCCGTTCGAAGAATTTCAGTCCGCCGAAGACCTTGTAAGGTATGCGGTTCTTCGCGAACGCCGTTTCGAGCGAGTTCGACATCGCGTTCACACGGTAAAGCACGGCGTAATCGGAATAGCGTTTTCCCGAATCGACGCCTTTGTCGATCGTATCGCAGATAAATTCCGCTTCCTCGTTCTGTGAAAGCCTGCGAACTATATGTACCGGATCGCCGTCGGGAAGGCTGGTCCATAATTCCTTGCCTTTTCTTCCGGCGTTGTTTTTGATGATGCCGTTCGCGGCTTTTAAGATATTGCCGGTCGAGCGGTAGTTCTGTTCAAGCCTTATTATCTTCGCGTCGGGGTATTCGAGGTCGAATCCGAGTATGTTGTCGATCACCGCGCCCCGGAAGGAATATATCGACTGGTCGTCGTCGCCGACGACGCAGACGTTGCGGCGTTTCCCGGCAAGCTGCGCCACAAGGCGGCTTTGCGAACGGTTGGTGTCCTGATATTCGTCGACGAGTATGTATTTAAAGCGTTCGCGGCATTTATCAAGCACGTCGGGCGCGTCTTCGAAAAGCCGGATCGTAAGCATTATGATGTCGTCGAAATCGAGCGCGTTCGCGGATCGAAGCGCTTTTTGATAATGCTCGTAGACTTCGCATAACCTGCGCGCGCGTACGTCCCGCGATGAGGAAAGCCCCGCTTCGTCAGCCGGAGTGCGGCAATTCTCTTTCGCACGGGAGATCATCGCGACGGCGTTTTTCGGACTTATCACGTGCTCGGCGATGTTCAGTTCGGCGAGTATCTTCGTGACGAGTCTTTTCGAATCGTCGGCGTCATAGATGGTAAAGTCGTTTTTATAACCTATCCTGTCTATATATCTGCGGAGGATCTTTACGCAGATCGAGTGGAAGGTCCCCGCCCAGATGTCGTCCGCGTCCTCGCCGAGCAGCGACGAAAGCCTTGCACGGAACTCGTTCGCCGCCTTGTTGGTAAAGGTTATGCAAAGAATGCGGTAGGGGAACACCGGATCGACGGCGCATTTTTTAAGCGTTTCGCGAACCGCGTCGGAATCGCCGTGCTCCAGCGCGTAACGCATCGACGGCAGAAGTTCTCCGGCGTTTTCCGGGACCGAACCGTCGCTCGAAGCGCGTCCGAAAAGGATAAGGTTTGCGATACGGTTGACTATGACGGTGGTCTTGCCGCTTCCGGCTCCCGCCAGGACGAGCAAAGGCCCTTCGGTCGTATAAACGGCTTTGCGCTGCTCCGGGTTGAGGAACCCGAAATACTTGTCGAGCAAAGCGGTTTTCAGTTCGTTGTAGTCGTTGTAAGAAGTCATTTATACGCCGTCGTCCTTAGGTATATCCTTAATATTTCAATTATAATACAACGAAAAATAAAAAGCAACTTTTTTTTGATGCCCTTTCAAAAACATCAAATTGAACAAACGGGCTATTGCAATGGCGTTTGTTTTATGATATAATTACCATAATTCTAATAATACAGAAAAAAGGAGCAATAACAATGACGAGAACCAAACGGATCGTTTCGATCGCGCTCACGGCGCTTTTCATTCTGGGAGCGCTGTCTTTCGCAGTCGGAGCATACGGCGCGGACGACCAGCGCCTCACCATCACCCACATCAACGTCGCCAACACTTATGAAGGCGCGGCGATTGTCATTTCCGGCGTGAATTACAACCGCATAGGCAAGCTCGGCAACTTTGCCTGGTGGAAGGTCGTCGTATTCGACTGGGATTCCACGGAGAAGGTCTACAAGATCTCCGCGATGAACCTCAACGCCAACAACGTCGATAAAAGCGATATGAATATCCCCGAAAAGGGATTCGCTTACGGCGTCTGCATCGGCAACGACTATTCCGCTTCGGGCGGCATCAACTACATCAACGATCCCACCAAAAATTCATATATGTACCTCACCGCCTCCAACGTACACGTGGGCGATAAGGCGTATCTTTACAATACCGATCTCGTGAACGGCTTTATCAAGACCAACGGCGAGACCTGGTATGAATCGTCGTTCAATTCCGATTCCTACGTCAAGCTGTTCACTCCGGACGCCGGAATGACGGCTTACGATCCCGATAACGCAACTCTCATAAACTACTACATCCGCCCGAACACCATCGACAGGATCGATTACGCCACCGGCAAATCGATAATCCTCACCTCCTCGTTCGGCGAATACGCGCATAACGGCGGCAGCGCAAGCTTCCAGTGGTGGAAATCCGTCG
>JAGAAM010000019.1 GCA_017615235.1 Clostridia bacterium | reverse complement strand
TCGATCTCGTCGAAGACGCAGAACGGCGCCGGGTTGACACGCTGCAGCGCGAGATAGAGCGAGATCGCGGCAAAGCTCTGTTCGCCGCCGGAGAGCAGCGAGATGTTCCTTACGCTCTTGCCGGGGACTTTGAGGATTATCTCGATGCCGCAGCCGAGCGGGTCTTCGGGATCGGTAAGCTCCGCGCGGGCGCTTCCGCCGCCGAACAGTTCGTTGAACACGGCGTTGAACTCGATGTTGATCTTATCGAAATATTCGAGGAAGGTGGTCTTCATGCTGACGGCGAGCTTGTCTATCGTCCTGTCCAACTGCTGTCTTGTCTTGTTGAGGTCGTCGGTCTGGGCGGTGAGGAAGTCGTAGCGCTCTTTGGTCACGCGGTATTCCTCCACGGCGTTGACGTTGATCGTGCCCATCGCCTTGATCTTCGATTTGATCGAAGCGAGGCGGGAAGGCGCTTTATCCATCTGTTCTTTCGGCAGACGGTATTTCTCGGCGTCGGAATAGGTAAGCTCGTATTCCTCCCAGAGTTTGGAGGTGACGTTATCGTAGGAAGCGTTGACCGAATTGCGCTTCGATTCGTCGGCGGTGAAGCGTCGGAACGCCTCGTCACGCGCGGCGGAGGCTTTTTTCTGCCTTGCGCGCATCTCGTTAAGCTCTTTTTCCTTCTCTTCCCTGCCTGCCATTAAAGAAGCGAGCCTTTCGGTGAACTGCGCGATCTCGGAATCGCATTCCGAAGATTCGGCGGCGAGCAGCGCCGTCTCGGCGATCCTTTCGGCGATGGTCTGTTCCGCTTTGGCGGAGGAATCCTCGTAAAGCTTTATGCGGGCTTTTATCGCGTTCTCGCGCTCGGAACCGGAAGCGAGCCTTTCACCCGCGAGCGAAAGTTCGTTCTTGCGGGAGTAAAGTTCCATCCTCGCGGCGGTGACTTCCTGCAAAGCGGCTTCCTCGCGCAGTTTCGCGCCGTCGAGGCTTTCTTTTGCCGAAGCGCAGGCGGCGTTCGCGGAGGCGATCGCTTCGTCGATCTTCGCAAGCTCTTCGCGCAGAGAAGACATCGCGGCTTCGAGACCTGCGATGATCTCGCGCGGGTCGGCGAGCGAGGAGATATGGGTGTTTTCTTCGTCGATGCGGACCTCGAAGGCGCGTATCTTATCGGAAAGTCCTGCGCATTCGGCGGTCTTCGCATTAAGTTCTTCGACCGCTTTCGCGCGGAGGCTTGCGGTCTCTTTTATCTTTTCTTCAACGGTCTCAAGCTCTTTTACGAGCGAATCCGTCTTTTCGCGGCACTTCTTGATCTCCCCTGCGAGGCGTTCGATATCCCTTGCGCGGGTGAAGATGCCGACTTTGCCCGCGGAAGAACCGCCGGTATAGCTTCCGCCGGGGTTGATCACCTGCCCGTCGAGCGTGACTGTCTTCACACGGAAGCCGGTCTTCCTCGCGATGGCGGAGGCGTTCTCGATATTATCGGCGATGACCGTCCTGCCGAGGAGGTCGTTGACCACGCCTTCGAACTTTTTATCGTATTTGGCAAGCGAAGAAGCGACGCCGATATATCCCGGCATATCTTTGACAGCCGAAACGTCGGCGATCCTGCCGGAGACGCTTTCGACGGGGAGGAAGGTCGCTCTGCCGAGTCTGTTTTCTTTGAGGTAGCGGATGCAGGCCTTCGCGTCGGATTCTTTATCGACGACGATGAACTGCACTGCGGCGGCGAGCGCCGTTTCGAGAGCGAGAACGTATTCGCTGTCGGATGAAACGATGTTGGACACCGTGCCGTAAATGCTGAATCTCCTGCCGTTGTCGGTTATCTTGCCGGCGGCGACGTCGTTCACGACGCATTTCACGCTGTCGGAATAGCCCTCCAGCAGTCTTTCGAACCTTACGAGCTGATCGTGCTTCTGTTCCAGCGCCGAAAGGTCGATCTTCGCGGCGGTGATATCGGCGTTAAGTGTATCGCGGCGGGATTCGAGTTCCCTTGAATCAAAATCTTATCCGTCGATACGGGACTGTATCGCGCCGGCTTCGTTCTTCGCGGTGTAAAGTTCCCCGGCGATCTTATCGCGTTCCTCGCCTAAAGCTTTTATCCTTTCCTTACCGGCGTTGATCCTGTCGAGGTTCTCGCTGCCGGTCTGTTTTGCCGCGGCAAGTCCGGCTTCGGACGCCGCCAAGCGCGCAGCGAATTCGCTGCGCTGCGCAGAAAGGACGTCAAGCGCCCCGCGCGATCTGTCGTTCTCGTCGGAGAACAAAGCGACTTCGGCGCGGATCTCGTCGTATGCTTTTTCGGCTTTTATACACTTTTCACCCGCGCCGTCGAGCGCCTTTTCCGCGTCTTTGCGCGCTTCACCGAGCGAGGCGACGGCGTTTTCTGCTTCCGAAAGCTCGGCTTTCGCGGCTTCGACGGCGGCTTTAGCGCCGGTCAGCGCCTCGTTGGCGTGGGCGATATCGTTCGCGCAGACGGCTTTGCGGCTTTCGGCGTCGCTCTTGCGGGCGGAGGCTTCCGAACGCCTGCTCTCACATTCCGCCATAAGGCGCGCGGATTCGTAATTCTCGTTGAGCATCCGGTCGGTGGCGGCGTCGCATTCCGCGACTTCGTTCTCGGCGTTGTCGAGCGCGAGCTTCGAAGCGGCGAGCGAGGCTTCGCATTCGATCCTTCTTGCGCGCAGATCGGATATCTGATCGAGCCAGAGAGTTATCTCCAGCCCCTTCTTTTCCTCGTTCAGCACGAGGTATTTCTTCGCGTTTTCGGCTTCCTTTTCCAAAGGAACGATACGCGCGGTTATCTCGGAAAGTATATCGTTGATACGGACGAGGTTGTTTTCCGTATCGCGCAGTTTGCGCTCGGCTTCGAGCTTTTTATACCTGAATTTGGAAATGCCTGCGGCTTCCTCGAAGATACTGCGGCGTTCGTCGTCTTTCTGCGACAGGACCTCCGCGATCTTGCCCTGACCGATGACAGAATAGCCCTCGCGCCCGATGCCGGTATCGTAGAACAGCTCGTAAATGTCCTTTAATCTTACCTGCTTTTTGTTGATGTAGTATTCGCTCTCGCCGGTGCGGTAGTATTTACGGGTGACGGTGACTTCGGGTTCGTCGGAAAGGCGGTAGACGGCGTTTTTCTTTACGGAAACCCCGTCTTCGCCGGTTTCGTTCTCCTCCGGGACTTCGAAGGTGACGTGGTTTGCGAGATTGTATTCCTCCTCCGTGTCGATGCAGAGCGAAACGGACGCGCTGTTGGCGGCGGGCTTCTGGTAGGTGCCGTTGAATATGACGTCCTCCATCCGGCTGCCGCGGAGCGATTTGACGCTCATTTCGCCAAGGACCCAGCGGATCGCGTCGGAAATATTCGATTTACCGCTCCCGTTGGGACCGATTATCGCGGTGACGCCGCTGTCGAAGGTTATTCTCGTTTTGTCCGGGAAGGATTTGAACCCCTGAAGTTCGATGGCTTTTAAACGCATTATTGTTTTCTCCTTGCTTTGACAAGAGGATGGTATTCGGGTATATCGGCGCAGATAATCTTAACGTCGTTCGCGCCGGTCGCGGCTTCGATCCGCTTTATGCCCGCCGAGCCGTTGCCGGTGAGCGCGGAAATGTCTTTATTGGGAAATGTGATCTCGAGCTCCCCGCCGCTGCAGTCCCCTGCGAGGTCTGTTATAATGTCGGTATAGACCTTCGATTTGACAAGCTCGCCCAGCGCCGGATGAGTCGCTCCGAAAGGCGCGGCAGCGAGGTTTTCGGAGGAATGGAGCCCTATTTTGAGCACGTTCACTCCGTTGTCGAGGAACACGCGGAAGCAGGCGGCGGTGCGGTCCACCGCTTCTTCTGTCGTGAGCGGAACGTATTCGCCGCTGAGGGTCATATCGTACAGCTTTGTGTTTTTGAAAACGGCAGTCGGGTATATTCGGGATTCCTTCGCGCCCATTTTCACGATGTCTTCAGCGGTCTGGAGTTCGGACGCGGCGGTGGCGCCGGGAAGCCCGACCATCATCTGTCCGCCGAAGACGAAGCCTTTTTTTATTATCATATCCGCAGCTTTGAAAGAATCCGCCGCGGTGTGGCCGCGTTCCGAAAGCGCAAGCACTTTGTCGTCGGTGCTCTGGACGCCGAGCTCGATCTCGGTCACGCCGTACTCCGCGAGTATACCGAGCACCTCTTCGTCGATGCAGTCGGGTCTTGTAGAGATCCTTATCCCGGAGGCGACGCCTTTTTTGATATATTCATCGGCGACCGAGAGCAGCGATATCATCCTTTCGCGCTCTATCGCTGTGAAGCTGCCGCCGAAAAAGGCGACGCGGCTTTCGATACCTTCGCTTTTTCCGCTGTTCTCAAGCAGTTCGCGAAGTTCTTTTATCTCCTCGTCCGGGGATCGTTCCGCCCTTACTCCGGTGATCTTCACCTGAGAGCAGAACACGCAACAGTGCGGACATCCGGCATGAGGAACGAAAAACGGGATATTACGGTGAGTTTTCATCTATCTCTCCGATGAGGATGAGCGCCTCGCGCGCGGCGGCCTGTTCCGCTTCGCGCTTGGAGTGTCCGCTTCCCCTGCCGAGGCAGTTGGAATTGAGGTGGACTTCGTAACTGAAAGTCCTGTCGTGCGGAGGGCCCTCCTCGCCGACAAGAACGTAGGCAAGTATTTCCTCCGGAGTCTGCTGGACTATCCTCTGAAGGCGGGATTTATAATCCTCCGCGCCGGTCTTTATGACGCTTTCGACGAGTTTTTCCAGGAACGGCAGAACAAAACGCTTTGCTTCGTCCATACCGCCGTCGAGATAGATCGCGGCGATGAGCGCCTCGAAGGCGTCCGCGACGGTGCTTTTGCGGTGTTTTCCTCCGCTTTCGGCGGCTTCGCCTTTACCGAAGAGCATATAGTCGCCGAGGTCTATCGATTCGGCGAACCCGGCGAGCGCGTTCTCACAGACGAGCGCGGCGCGCGTGCGGGTAAGGAACCCTTCGTCGGCTTCCGGAAAGCGGTGGAAAAGGTATTCCGCGGTTATCACCGAAAGGACGGAATCGCCCAGGAATTCGCTGCGTTCGTTGCTTTCCGACACCCCGCGTTTGCGGTTCTCGTTAAAATACGACGAATGCGTCAGCGCGGTGAAAAGGTATTCGCGGTCTTTGAATTCGTATCCTATCGCTTCTTCTAATGTCGCAATATCGTTGATGGGATTCATGTCGTTTCCTCGGTGCGGAGTTTTTTCATCGCTTCGGTGATCTTTTCGATAGTGCCGCTGTTTTTATATACTACGGCCTGTTTTATCGCGGAGCAGAACGCCGAATCGCCGGAAGCTCCGTGCGCTTTGATGACCGGTTTGGTTATGCCCAGGAACGGCGCGCCGCCGTATTCGTCGGGGTCGAGCTGTTTTTTGAGCTTCGCGGTCTTGCCGACGGTGAGCGCGCCTGCCGCGAAAGCGGCGGGACTGCCGGAAAAAATGTCTTTTATATTCGCGGACATGAACGCCGCCATGCCTTCGACGGTCTTAAGGAAGATGTTTCCGGTAAAGCCGTCGGCGACGAGAACGTCGCAGACTCCGAAGGGGGCGTCCCTGCCCTCCAGGTTGCCGGTAAAGTTGATGCTTTCGTCGGAGGCGAGGAGCGCGTGCGCCTCGCGGTAGAGCGGGATCCCTTTGTGAGATTCGCCTCCGTTATTCAGCAGAGCGACGCGAGGCGATTTTATACCCAATACGTTTTCGGCGTAGATCGAGCCCATACGTCCGTAAAGCAGGAGTATGTCCGGCGTAGCGTCGATATTCGCGCCGCTGTCGAGCAGGATAAACGGCTTTTCGAGCGGTATAACCGTCGCCAGAGCGGCGCGGCGCACGCCTTTTATGCGGCGGAGCATGAGCGAAGCCGCCGTGAAGAGCGCGCCGGTGTTGCCCGCGCT
>JAGAAM010000018.1 GCA_017615235.1 Clostridia bacterium | reverse complement strand
TTTTGCGTTTAGTGCGTTTATTCTACCATATAACGCCTCATAAGATAAAAACAAACAACGGCGCGACTGTAAACATTTTGTGAATAACGACGCGCGAATTTTCGATAAAGTGATAAAAAACGCTTGACAGAGCCGAAAAGATGTGATATCCTTTACGCGATAAAAGCAAAGACAAGGACAAGAGATGTACTTTCCCGGTGCACAGAGAGCCGCCGTTCGGTGCGAGGCGGACGCCGCAGTATCATCTTATCACCTTCGAGCTGCACCGCCGAAAAGCGTGATGCCGATTAGGACGGTGCCGGAGTTCCCGCCGTAACAAAGGGGATCGCGTCGTAAGTGCGCTGCAAATGAGTGGTCATATGAAAGTTTTGTGCTTCATTCTCGTTGCGAATGGAGTTTTTTATTTTCTTTTACCGGAGGTAAAAAATGGACGTACAGGTCAAATTGATAGCCGCGAGGCTGAAATGGGCGAGAGAGAACCTCGATCTCACGCCGGAGGCGATGGCGCTTGCCAGCGGAGTCACGACGGAAGAATACCTTCGCCTTGAAAACGGCGAGGCGGATTTTTCGTTCACCTTCCTTTACAAATGCGCCAATGCGCTGGATATGGATATATCGGAGCTGGTCTCCGGCAGCGATCCTAAGCTCAGCTTTTACAACCTCACCCGCGCGGGCGGCGGTATGCCGATCAAGCGCGAGAAAGGGTTCGATTACCGCCACGTCGCGCCGATGCTCCGCAACAGGAAGAGCGAACCTTTCATCGTCACCGCGAAGTACGACGAGGAAGCCCAGCACCGCCCGATCCCGCTGGCGACCCACCGCGGGCAGGAGTTCGATCTTATACTCAACGGCAATCTGCGCGTTCAGCTCGGCGATCATATCTACACGATGTACCCCGGCGATACCGTTTATTACGACAGCTCGCACCCGCACGGGATGATCGCCGTCGGCGGAAGCGACTGCACCTTCCTTGCCGTCGTCTATAAAGAGGGCGAGGACGACCCGACCGGCGAACCCGTCGAAACGCCGGTATCATCTCTTGAAGTCCCTGACGACTACTCCGGACTCATCTACAAAAAGTTCGTCACCGAGACGGTCGACAGTCGCGGAAGGCTTACCGACATTCGCATCAAATGCGCCGACAATTTCAATTTCGGCTACGACGTGGTCGACGCGCTCGCCGCGAAGATACCGAGCAAGCGCGCGATGATGTGGGTCGGCAACGACGGCGAGGAGCGCGAATTCACTTTCGCCGACATCTCCAAGATGTCCAACAAGGCTGCGAACTATTTCACGATGCTCGGCATCAAAAAGGGCGACAGAGTCATGCTCGTGCTCAAACGGCACTGGCAGTTCTGGATCTCGATCATCGCGCTGCACAAGATCGGCGCCGTCGCCGTTCCCGCCACGAACCAGCTGGTCGAGCACGATTTCGAATACCGGTTCAACGCCGGCGAGATCAGCGCGATAGTCTGCACCGGCGACGGGATCACGGCGGAGGAGGCGGAAAAAGCCGCTTCCCGCTGTCCTTCCGTTAAACTCAAGATAATGGCGCACGGCAAGCGCGATGGATGGGAGGATTTCGACGAAAGCTTCGTACGGTTCTCCTCCACCTTCAAGCGCGTACAGACCGGCAAGGACGACCATTCGATAATGTTCTTCACCTCCGGCACGACGGGATACCCGAAGCTGGCGATGCACAGCTTCACCTACCCTCTCGGGCACATAGTCACCGCCCGCTGGTGGCATTGCGTCGATCCCGACGGGATACACTTCACCGTCGCGGATACCGGATGGGGCAAGGCGCTTTGGGGCAAGCTTTACGGCCAGTGGCTTTGCGAAGGCGCGGTGTTCGTTTACGATTTCGACCGTTTCGACGCCGAAAAACTGCTTCCGCTGTTCGCAAAATACCATATCACGACCTTCTGCGCTCCTCCGACTATCTACCGCTTCCTGATAAGGCAGGATATTTCCCGGTTCGATCTTTCCTCGCTCAAGCACGCGACCATCGCGGGCGAGGCGCTCAACCCGGAGGTGTTCAACCGCTTCTACGAGGCAACGGGGCTTAAACTTATGGAATCCTTCGGTCAGACCGAGACGACGCTGACGATAGGCAACCTCTTCGGCGCGGAGCCGAAGCCCGGCTCGATGGGCAAGCCGAACCCGGCTTACAACGTCGATATAATCCGCGAGGACGGCACCTCCGCCCCGATAGGCGAGACCGGCGAGATAGTCATCCGATTCGACGAGAACGATCCGCCGATGGGACTTTTCCAGGGCTATTACAAAGACCCGGAGGCGACTTACGCGACGATGAACAACGGCGTTTATCACACCGGCGACACCGCCTGGCGCGACGAGGACGGATATTTCTGGTACGTCGGGCGCGTCGACGACGTCATCAAATCGAGCGGCTACCGCATAGGACCGTTCGAGATCGAAAGCGTCATCATGGAACTCCCCTACGTGCTTGAATGCGCGATCACCGGCGTTCCCGACGAGACGCGCGGCCAGATCGTCAAGGCGACTGTCGTGCTGACGAAAGGCAAGGAACCCTCCGACGAGCTTGTGAAAGAGATACAGAATTACGTCAAGACGCACACCGCGCCCTATAAATACCCGCGCAAAGTCGAGTTCGCGCAGAGCCTGCCGAAGACTATCTCCGGCAAGATCCGCCGCGCCGAGATCCGCAAAGAGGACAATGCGAAAGCGTAATATTTCTGTTGCAATCGCGCCTTTTGTATGGTATAATTAACTGACTAAGAACGGGAGAGCGATCTATGAAAGACGAAAACGGCAAAGCCCAAAAGTCCCCCCGCAAATCGAAAAAAGAAGGCAGACGAATAAAAACCATGCCCGGTATGTCCATCGTCGAGCCGTTCATCATGAGGGAGCGCACCGACGCGACAAACTACTTCGCCGGGACGGTCGAAGTCAGTCACGCCGAGGAATATATCCGCAAAAAACAGCAGGAAGGGCTGACCGGCTTCAATATGATGCACGTATTCATCGCGACTTACGTGCGCGCTGTCGCGAAGTATCCGCAGATGAACCGTTTTATCCGCGGTCAGCGGATCTACGCCCGGAACAATATCGAAGTGATGATAACCGTCAAAAAGGAAATGAAGGTCGAATCGCCCGATACCGTAGTCAAAATGATCTACCCCATCGACGCCACCGCGGAAGACGTCTATCGCATCACGACAGAGGAGATCGCAAAAGCGCGTGCGGACGACACCGGCGATTTCGACGTATTGGTCAAGATCCTTAGGTTTATCCCGCGTTTCGGCATGAGGGGATTCATGGCGCTGTTGAGGTTTCTCGATTATTACGGCTGGCTTCCCCGCCGTCTTACGAAGCTTTCTCCCTTCCACGGCAGTTTCGCGATAACCTCAATGGGCTCTTTGGGCATCCCGCCGATATATCACCATCTTTACAACTTCGGCAACATCCCGATATTCCTCGCTTTCGGCGTAAAGTACCGCAAAAACGAGCTTCAGCGCGACGGCAGCGTGAAAACGCTCCACTGCGTGGATTACCGCATCACCACCGACGAGCGCATCGCCGACGGATATACCTACGCGACGGCGCTCAAGTATATGCGCGGTATCTACGGTCATCCCGAAGTGCTCGACGAACGCCCCGCCGAAATAAGGGAAGACATTCCGTGATCAACTGAAAATTCACATAAACGGAGGATCATCATGTTTATAGTCAACACCGAAACCATCAACGGCAAAAATCTTGAAATGCTCGGACTCGTTAAGGGCAGCACCATCCAGTCGAAACACATCGGCAAAGATCTTACCGCAAGCTTTAAAACCATCATCGGCGGCGAGCTTAAAGCCTATACCGAGATGATGGAAGAAGCGCGCGCCATCGCCACCGAGCGTATGACCGCCGAAGCCGCCCGGATGGGCGCCGACGCGATCGTCAACGTCCGTTTCGCGACTTCCGCGATAATGCAGGGCGCCGCCGAGGTCATCGCCTACGGCACCGCCGTGAAATTCGCTAACTGATTCAGTACTTCATTTATAATTTGCCGGGAATCCGGCCGGAAAGGCATG
>JAGAAM010000017.1 GCA_017615235.1 Clostridia bacterium | reverse complement strand
CGGCTGCGGAGTGGAATACGTCGTCGATCCGCACATCGTCCGCGGACTCGACTATTACAACGGCACGGTGTTCGAATTCACCGTCGACAGCATCGGCGCTCAGAGCACCGTCTGCGGCGGCGGCAGATACGACGGGCTGCTCGCTTCCATCGGCGGGCAGGACCTTCCCGCCGTCGGGTTCGGTATGGGCTTAACCCGCGTTATCCAGGCGCTGAAAGACGAAGACCTCGTCCCGGAGACCGGCTCCGGCGCGGAGGTATATATCGCCCCGCTGGGCGAAAACGCCGCGGCAAAGGCGTTCGTCCTCGCCGAAGAACTTCGCCGCAAAGGTATCGCGGCGGAGACCGACGTCTGCGGCAGATCGCTCAAAGCCCAGATGAAATACGCCGACAAGACCGGCGTAAAGCAGGTGATAGTCATCGGAGACAACGAACTCGAACAGAACGAAGCGGAGATGAAAAACATCCGCACCGGCGATCGGGTTAAGGTAAGTTTAAGCATAGAAGATATAATCGAAAAAGCGGGGATATAACAATCTCCCGCTTTCGGCGTTATTTATAAAATTATTTTTGACAACGGAAGTGAATCATCATGGCAGAATTTTTGGGAAACGAACGCCGCACGCACTACTGCGGCGACCTGCGCGAAGCTAATATCGGCGAGACCGTCTGCGTTATGGGCTGGGTCAAAAAACAGCGCGACCTCGGCAGCCTCGTGTTCATCGACCTGCGCGACCGCAGCGGCATAGTTCAGCTGGCGTTCGACGAAAACAGCGACAGGGGTATCTTTGCGCTCGCGTCCTCCGTGGGCAGCGAATACGTACTCTCCGCGAAAGGCGTCGTGCGCGAAAGGTCGAGCAAAAACCCGGATATCCCGACCGGCAACATCGAGATTTTCGTTGAATCGTTGCGCGTATTGGGCGAAAGCGAGACTCCGCCTTTCGATATAACCGACGACTGCAAGACCGCGGAGGAGATAAGGCTCAAATACCGCTATCTCGACCTTCGCCGTCCTAAACTGCAAAGCAATATTATTTTCCGCTCCAAAGTGGCGAAAGCCGTCCGCGATTACCTTTACGGAGAGGGATTCATCGAGCTGGAGACCCCTATGCTCATTAAGAGCACGCCGGAAGGCGCGAGGGACTATCTCGTCCCTTCGCGTATCCACAAGGGCTCGTTCTACGCGCTCCCTCAGTCGCCCCAGCTTTACAAACAGCTTTCGATGGTCGCGGGATTCGATAAGTATTTCCAGCTTGCGCGCTGCTTCCGCGACGAGGACCTCCGAGCAGACCGTCAGCCGGAATTCACCCAGATAGATATGGAAATGAGCTTCGTCGACACCGACGACGTTCTCGCTTTGGGCGAAGGGCTTGTAAAATACGTTTTCAGGACCTGTTTGGGCGTCGAGATCGAAGGCGCCATCCCGCGTTACACCTATAAAGAATGTATGGAACGCTTCGGTTCCGATAAACCCGATATGCGCTTCGGCATGGAGATCACCGATATCTCCGAAGCTGTCAAAGGCTGCGGGTTCCCGGTATTCGAGAGCGCGATAGAAGCCGGCGGCAGCGTCCGCTGCATCAACATTAAAGGCTACGCCGAAAAACTATCCCGCAAGGATATCGACAAGCTCGGCGAATACGCGAAAGGCTGCGGCGCGGCCGGCCTCGCCTGGGTGAAACGCGCCGATACCGACAGCGGTTCTTTCCTCAAACACATGACTCCGGAATCGGTCGAGGCGATGTATAAAGCCGCAGACTGCGAAAAAGGCGACGTCATACTCATCCTCGCAGACGCCGATACCCCGCGCCTGCTCTCCCAGCTCGGTCAGCTCCGCGTAGAAGCGGCGAACCGCCTGGGAGTCGAACGCAGCGGCTATAAATTCCTCTGGGTCGTCGAGATGCCCTTCTTCGAATTCGACCGCGAACTCGGCGAATGGGTGGCTATGCACCATCCCTTCACTTCGCCGCTCGACGAGTGCATACCCGCGCTCGATACCGACAAAGGGTCCGTCCGCGCGAAGGCGTACGACCTCGTGCTAAACGGCATCGAGCTTTCAAGCGGCTCGATCCGTATCACCGACCCGGGACTCCAGGCGAAGATATTCGAACTGTTGGGACTTTCCGACGAAGAGGCGAGGGTCAAGTTCGGCTATCTGCTCGAAGCCTTCAAATACGGCGCTCCTCCGCACGGCGGAATGGCGATCGGGCTCGACAGACTTGTAATGCAGATGATCGGCGCGCAGAGCCTGCGCGACGTCGTCGCCTTCCCGAAGGTGCAGAACGCGAAAGAGCTTATGACCGACTGCCCGGCGGACGTTCCGCAGAAGGCGCTCGAGGAGCTCGGCATCACAGTCGAAAAGCCGAAAGCCGAATAAAAGAAAACCTATTCTGAAAGGTAATCACCGAAAATGATAGAGATCACCGAAATACAAAAGAGCTTCGGCGACAAACACGCCGTCGACGGTATATCGTTCCGGGTCGAAGAGGGCGAGATACTGGGCTTTCTCGGGCCGAACGGCGCGGGAAAGAGCACCACGCTCAACATCATCACCGGGTATCTTTCCGCCGACAGCGGCACCGTCAAGATCGACGGCACCGATATACTCGAAGACCCGATAAAGGCGAAACGCAGCATCGGCTTCCTGCCGGAGATCCCTCCGCTTTACCTCGAAATGACGGTATGGGAATACCTTTGCTTCGTATACGATCTCAAGGACTGCCGCCTTCCGAGGAAACAGCACATCAAGGAGATCTGCGACGTCGTAAAGATATGGGACGTAAGCAAAAGGCTTATAAAGAACCTTTCAAAAGGCTACCGCCAGCGCGTCGGCATCGCCCAGGCGCTTATCGGCAACCCGAAGGTGCTCATTTTCGATGAACCCACCATCGGTCTCGACCCCAGACAGATCGTCGAGATCCGCAACCTTATAAGGATGCTCGGCAAAGAGCATACGATAATCCTTTCCACCCACATCCTTCCGGAAGTACAAAGCGTCTGCGACAGGATCGTGGTCATCAACAAGGGCAAAGTCGTCGCCGACGAGAAGACCGAGGACCTCGTCAACGCCGTCGACGGCACGCGCAAGCTCATCGCGAAGGTCGTCGGACCGGAGGAGGAAGTGCTTCGCACCCTCCGCGGCATCGGCGGAGTCAAATCCGTCGATACGATCGGCAAGCGCGATACCGACAGCGTAAGCTATCTCATCGAATCCCAGGAAAGGATCGACGTGAGAAAACCGCTGTTCTATACGCTTTCCTCCAAGGGCTGGCCTCTGGTCGGTCTTGAAGGTATGGAACTTAACCTCGAAGACATATTCATGCGTCTTGTCGGCAAGGAAAAGGACGAATCCGGCAGGGCGAGAAAGGCGGGCAGACAATGACGGCGATATATATCCGTGAGCTGAAATCCTATTTCCTCACGCCGATCGGTTATATTTTCTGCGGTATGTTCCTCGTCGTTTCGGGGCTCGCGTTCGCTTACTGCACGCTTTTACAGCAGTCTACCGACAGTCTTGGAACCTATTTCATCTGGCTCGTCATTATCTTCGCAGTACTGATACCGCTTCTCACGATGAAGCTTTTCTCGGAGGAGCGCAGGACCCGCACCGACCAGATTCTTCTGACAAGCCCGGTATCGGTGCTCGGCATCGTTATGGGCAAATATCTCGCGGCGCTGACGGTATTCGCCGCCGCGTTCATAGTCAACAGCTTCAACTTCGTGCTGCTTCACGCCTACGGGACTCCCAACGTCGGTTCTATACTTATGAACATCCTCGGCGTGTTCCTGCTGGGTTCGGCGTTCATAGCGATCGGGCTGTTCCTCTCCTCGCTTACCGAAAGCCAGCTTATCGCAGCCGTCTCCGCGATGGGAGTCAACGCCGCGATGCTGCTTATAAGCCTTCTCGCCGCGAGGATCGAGACCACCGGAGTGCGTATGATCCTTAAATGGTTCTCGGTGCTCGACCGCTTCACCCCCTTTACCAACCAGATGCTCGACGTTTCGGCGATCGTCTATTATATAAGCCTCGCCGCGATATTCATCTTCCTTGCCGACCGCGTTATCGAAAAACGCCGTTGGGCGTGACGGAAAGGAGCGTTTATCATGGCTGACAACAAACAGAAAAACGTATCCGTCCACGATAAAAGGCGTTACAAATACGGCTCGCTCTCCATCGCGTTCACGGTGGCGTTCGTCGCGTTCATAATCGTGCTGAACGTCGTGCTTTCCTCGCTCTCGCTCTCCGGCGATCTCACCGTCGACCTCACGGCGGAGAATTACACCGGCATCGGCGACGAGACCGTGCGCCTTTTGGGCGAACTCGGGAAAGACCTTGACATCACCATAACTTTCATGGCGCCTCGCGACGCTTTCGACAAGTCGCAGTATTTCTATAAAGGCGTCAATATCTACGCCCTTATCCGCGACACGGCGGAAAATTACGCCCGCGTATTCGACGGCAGCGACGGATACGGCACCGTTCGCGTGGAATACCGCGAGATCAACAGCGATCCGCAGTTCGAAGCGCGCGTAGTGCAGGAGACCGGCAGCGTCCTTACGAGCGCGAACGTGATAATCAAGGGCAAATATCACTATCGCGTGCTCACCCTCACCGCATTCTTCGAAGTCGATGAATCCGGCGCTTATTACGCCTTCAAGGGCGAGAACAAATTCACCTCCGCGATAATCCAGAGCTCGATCTCCGAAAAACAGATCGTCGCGTTCACCGTCGGTCACGGCGAACCGGACGCGAACTCGTCGGACGGCCAGGCGATCCGCAAGCTTTACACCGACGCGGGATTTGCAGTAAAAGATATAAACCTCGCCGAATCGGACGTCGAACCGATGGTGAAATTCATCGTCTGCTACGACCCGAAATCCGATTTCAGCGAAGCCGAGGTCGATAAACTTTCCACCGTCATCGGCAACACAAGTTATTCGGAGTACCGCTCCTTCGTGACCTTCGTCGGGGCTTCCACTCCCGACCTTGCCAACCTTCGCGCCTATCTCGCCGACTGGGGGATAAACTACCGTCCCAACTACCGCGTGACCGACAACGAGCACTCGCTCGATAACGATATCCACAACATCAACGTCGATCACCCCGAGAAGGACGAGGAAAAATATTCCTCCATGGCGTCCTATCAGTTATTCAAGACGATGGACGAGCTCGGCGGGAAATATACCGTTTCGATGCCCGAAGCCGTTGAACTTTACGTCGAAAAAGGCGTAGCGAACGCCGCATATACCGTCGAGACGGTACTTACCACCTACGAAAGCGCCTATTCCGAATACACCGGTTCCGAAGGCGGCGATCCCGGCACGACCGGCGCCATGCCGGAGACACTTATTTCCGCTGTCGGCGGCTACGATTCCGACAACATCCGCCATTACGCCTACGTGATGCTGATCGGCAGCACCGACTTTGCGGATTCCGACAACCTTGCCAAACTTCAGCGCGGGAACAAGGGAATCCTGCTTTCCGCCGCAAGGATGTTCAGCTCGGAATACGTCGTCCCGGATATAGATTCCACGCCTTTCGGCGACACCGCGCTCGATATCGAGACCGGCACTGCGAAGACGCTCACATGGATGATCTGCACGATCGTCCCCGGAATAGTCCTTATCCTCGGCACCGTGATGTTCTTCCGCAGAAGGCATCTTTGATATCAGTACCGACTTTCTCTGCGAGGCTTTTTGATGAAAAAGAAGATAATCATTGTCGTCTCCGTCGCGGTCGCGACGCTGATACTCCTTTCGATATATCTTATATTCCTTAAAAAAGACGATTCCGTCAACACCGACGCGATCATTTCCGAAGTCGCGGAACTCAGCGACCGCCATACGATAAAACTGCGCGGCTACGATCCCGACGACGAAGGCTGGGTGCTTATCCGCGATTCCGCCTATGATTTTGCCAAGTCCAATCCGAAGATCGGGGTCGAAGAACAGCGCGACGGAGCCGGATTCGAAGGCGTCACCGTGATCAGCGGCGACAAGACGGACGATATTCCTTACGGCGACTTCTTCCGCACGCTTTACGACGGTACGCGTTACGCTTTCGACGGCGAATCGCTGATCGCGACTGCGATCCTCGAAGCGGAGGGAAGGGAAGTCCCGGAAATAGCTTTAAAGGCGTTCGAAGGCTATGACGCAGACGGCGATCTGCTTACCGCCGCCGGTATGCCTTTCGTGTTCAAAGCGCTTGAAAGGCGGGATATCTATTTTCTTTCGATCAAAAACGCCACCGGAAGTTATTCGATCTTCCAGGAAAACGGCACTTTCTATTACGGCGATTCGAGCGCCGCACAGTTCGACAGCGAGAAATTCTCGCTCCTCACCACCAACTGCCGCTATCCCGTGACCTACGGCAAAATGGAAATGCCGGAAGGCAAGACATGGGCTGATTGCGGTCTGGATCCCGATTCGCCGGAGACCGGCAGTTATTCGATCATTTCGGTGCCGGAGGATTCCGGCAACCGCCTGTTCCACACCGTATGTATCGGTAAACTTTCCTCCACCGGAAGTTATTATTTCGCAAGATATATCGGCGCTTATCAGGACAAGGACGGCGGAATAATCGCCAACCTGTCCAAACCGACGATCTATTACCTCCCGACCGATTCGGTCAACGGATCGATCGACAGTTCCGTCGTTTCGATCTTAAGCACCGAACTTATCACCCCGATAACCGCGACGGAGGCGGTGGTAAGCCTCGACAACATCCGCGTAGGATACCTCGATCTCGGCATAAACGCTCTTATAAAGAACATGTCCGCCTTTTCCGGCGCGGATAATATCGCGCCTAGCTCTTCGACCGCGCTTTCAAAGGTGATCTCCGATAAAAAGCACGCCGGCGATTATTCCTCCTACGAGGGCGGCTGGCTTGAAAACAAGACCGTCTTCTGCGGCTTTTCGAGCAGCGACGGCAAGGCGACCCATATCGACGCTTCGCTCGCACGCTATTCCGTCGGAGGAAATTACAAACTCACGTTAGGCGTCCTGCGCGACGATTCGAACGGCGCTCTGCTGCCCTCATCCTTCACCGTCACCGCGACCGACGACGGAACGAATTTCTTCGAGGTCGGGAAAGTAACGCCCAAACAGGACGACAGGACCTTAAAGGATTACACCGTCGAGTTCACTAGCGACAAAAAACTCCTCACCGTCCGCATCGCTTTCGACGTTCCGCAGGTGGTGAAAAGTTACGTCGTTTTCGACGAGATAAGGGTCTTCGTCGACGGCGGGGACGCCCAGCCGACCGATTCCACCTCCGGCATCTGGCGACTCGTTTCGCCTTCCGAGTATATCGCGGCGGGCAGGAATTTCGCCTATCTCGACCTGACCAATTTCAACACGCTCGTCCAGGATATCGCCTCGCTTTCCGGCGTGGCGGCCGTGGGCTGCGGCTTCAGCGAGAACGGTGACGCCAATCAGTTGAAGACCGAAGTCCTCGCCGAGTTCGGGCTTGACGAACCCTGGCGCTATTACTCCTTCGATTACGACGGAGTGACGGTCGAATTCTACGTTTCACACCCGGACGAGAATTATTACGCCTATTCCGTGTTCTCCGGTTACGATTCGAGCGGCACTTTCCGCAGATTCACCTACGACGTCATCGTAACCCTTTCTTTGGAGACTTATCCCTGGCTCGAATGGGATTTCTTCGAGATCCTCGACCACTATCTCATCTCGATGTATATCGGCGAGATCGAGGAAGTCACGGTCTCCTTCGACGGAAAGGATTACGTTTTCGACCTCACCGCCGACAGCACCAGGACCGATATCGTCGACGTTTCCTACAACGGAAAAAGCTTTGACGTACGCGAATTCAAACTGCTTTACCAGTCGCTTTTAAGCATCTATCTCCACGACGAATACACTCCCGCCGAGGGCGACGTGAGCGAGGAATACCTGCGCGTCAAGGTCGTTTCGGAGACAAGATCGCCTGAACTCGTGTTCTATCGCGTTTCCGCGACGAGGTGCTATTTCACGATAGACGGCGACGGAAGCTACGCCGCGCTCGTCAAGAGTGTCAACCTGTTGAAGAACAACGTGCTCGCCTATATCAGCGGCAAGCCGGTAACTCAGCCTAAATAAATGAAAAGAACATTTATCCTCATTCTTGCGGCGGCGGTGCTTTTTGCATTCGCCGCCTGCTCGTCCGAAAGCCCCGACGCGCTCAACGAAGCGATAAACGCCCATAACGCGCCGGGTACTTTATCCGCTGAATACAGCCTGGAAATATCGACGCTTTCGGGGTCCTCGATCTATTACGTCAAAGGCGCTTTCGACGCAGACAGGACCGCGAAAAAGGCGTATACTTCCTTTGCGCAGTCCTGGCTCGGAAGCACCGCGGAGGGCGAGAACTACTTCTCCGGCGGGAAGGTTTATTCGCTTTCGGAAGACTGCGAAGTATATGAATCGACTCCGGATTACGATATCCTCGCGCTGTTCCCTTATATCGATATCCCGCTTTACGGCGACTCCTGCAAAGGGCTTTCAAAGGGCGAAAACGCCCGGGGCGTAAGTTATACTTACACGATCGTTTCCGATCCGGAGTTCTGCAAAAAGTTCACCGGCGATATCTATACCCTCGCTTACACAATAAAAGAACCCCAGACCGACAAAACTGAATACGGCGACATACGATGCACCGTTACCGTCGCGGACGGGGTCCTGCTTTCATTCATTTGTGAATTTGACGTGAAGCTTTTCGATAAACCGGCTTATATCCCCGGTTACAGTGTTCCGGAGGAGGAATACACGACTAACCTTCACGTCTCGGCAAAGCTGAATTACAAAGATTTTTCAGGCGGTATTCCCGAATACAGCGCAGGTTAAGCGTATTCTGCGATAAGGATTATCCTTCCTTCAAGCACTTCGACGAGCGTTTCTTCGGCGTCGAATCCGTTGCTCACGCCGAGGGGATAACCGCGCTCCAACACGATGCTTTCGCCGTCGTAAGCCGTACCGCGCAGATCCACGCGCGACGTTTCCGTAAGCGAAAACAGCGATAAATAACCGCTTTTGTTATGAAAGACCGCCTTTTCTCCGGCGTCAAGACAGCGCGCTTCGGTATTGCCGAAGACGATCCTTCCGTCTGCGCCGCGGTCTTTTAAGAATTCCAGCGACTGGATATTCGCCAGCGAATGGGAAAACCTTTTCCCGCCGAGCGCCCCGGCCAGCAGAAAATCGCGGTGACCGCGCTCCAGCCCTGCTTTTATCGCCGCGAGGGTGTCGGTGTCGTCTTTACGGCGTTCGAGCAGAACGGTCTCGACTCCGCAAGGCGCGCTTTCCGCCGAATCGAGGTCGCCGATGAAAAGATCGGGCGTCACGCCGAGGTCTTCAAGATAACGCTTCCCGCCGTCCGCGGCGATGAAAAGATCGCCTTCCGCTTTTTGAGGTATATCGCCTTTTTCGATATCCCCGGCGGAGATTATAACGCATCTGCCTTTCATTCTTTTTCCACCTGCGGTATTCCGGAGACAGCCGCCGCGCCGATCGCGGTGATAATTATCTCCGGTATCATATAACATCCGTTATAAACGAAGGAATATACCGTCGCGAGCCCGTTACCGGTAAAGTTTTCCATAATATATTTGCTTATCTGCCAGTCTTTTATCACGGTGTCGGTGAAGAACCATTCCGCCCACGCTCCGTAAAAGATGACCCCGGAAAGCGTGTGCGCGAGGTAACAAAGCGTCAGCGCGAAAACGCTCCCGACGACGAGCGACGCGGCCTTGTTTTTGATGATATTGCGGAACGTTCCGCCGAGACCGATCACGGTGTAGGCGATTATATAGTCGATAAGGATTATCAGAAGTCCGTCGCGGACGCCCATATAACTGTCGCTCGTCGGCATGAACAGCGCCGAAACGGTGCTGTAACCCGTCGCGATCTGTATCAGCGAGAAGATAAATCCCGAAGCGAGGCCCCACAAAGGGCCGTACATCCAGGATATCACTATCACCGGCAGCAGCGAACAGACGGTTATCGTACCGCCGAACGGCAGGTTGAGGAAGGGCAGAAGCTCGCAGATCAGCGCAAGCAGCGTTCCGACCGCGATAAGCATCGCGGAAGTCACAAGTTTTTTGGTGTTACGGTTCATTTTGCTTTCTCCATAAAAAATCGCGCGGGACGTACCCGCGCTTCAAAAAGCTTTTTGCCGTTATTTGCGGTAAAAACTCCCTACGCCGGTATTGTCCGTATCAGGTTTATAGGGTTCGCTTTTCAAAAAGCGTCTCAGCCGTTTTTTTACGGCACCCCTGTTTTTCACACTTTGTGCGGAATAATAATATCACCGGTATAACGATTTGTCAATAAAAGTTTTTCATTTTTCAGAAAAGAGGCGGCTTTATGTATTTCAATTACGGCTATCTTCTGTTCATGCTCCCTGCGCTGATATTCGGCATCATCGCCCAGGTCATGGTAAAATTAAGCTATTCAAAGTATTCGAAGATTTCTTCAAAGCGCGGTCTTACCGGGATGCAGGCGGCACAGGAAGTGCTTAAAGCCAACGGCGTTTCCGGCGTGACGATAGTTCCCGTATCCGGCGAACTTACCGACCATTACGATCCGAAGACGAACGAAATAAGGCTTTCCCAGGGCGTTTACGGCAGTGCGAGCATTGCCGCGGTCGGCGTCGCCTGCCACGAGGCGGGTCACGCCGTACAGTACGCGAAACAGTACGCTCCGATCAAGCTGCGCGCCGCTGTGATCCCGGTCTGCAGGGTCGGCAGTTTTCTGGGTCCGCTCCTCGTCATCGCGGGGTTTTTCATCTCCTACGCGGCGGAAAACGTCGGTCCGGAGATCGGCAACGCTCTTTACCTCTCCGGTATAATCCTTTTCGCCACGGTCGCGCTGTTCCACCTTATCACGCTCCCCGTGGAGCTTGACGCTTCCAACCGGGCGATAAAATCAATATCCGCTTCCGGCACGCTCGATTCGGAGGAGGTCGGCGGAGCGAAAAAGGTCCTCACCGCCGCCGCGCTCACCTACGTCGCCGCCCTCGCCACCTCGATACTCCAGATCGTTTATTACGCTTCGAGGTTCAGGCCGAGATCAAGGTAAGTAATTAAGTATTGATAATGAAAAGTGAATGGTTGAGGAGTAAAAGCCGTTTTACGGGTTTTCTTCATTATTCATTTAAAAAGGAAGGGTCCCGCCCTTCCTTCTCCCTTCAAACCCACCTAAAATCCCGTCCGGAAGTCAACATAATAAATTTTTTTAAAAAACACTTGATTTTCGTGATCTTGCGTGATATAATTAACTGCTAAATATCGGGCGGTCCTCTGCAGCTCAGCAAGAACGTCCAGAAAATACGGAGGTAAACGCTTTGGATATGTTAAAAGCTTTTACAGATGAGCAGCTTAAAAAAGAAGTTCCTTCTTTCAACATCGGCGATACCGTCAAGGTTTATCAGAAGATAGTCGAAGGAACGAGAGTCAGAACACAGATCTTCGAGGGGACCGTTATCGCCAAGAAAAACGGCGGCATCTCCGAGACCTTCACTGTAAGAAGGGTGTCCTATGGAGTCGGCACGGAAAAGACCTTCCCGCTTCATTCTCCCAACGTGCAGGACGTGCAGGTAGTCAGGACCGGTAAAGTTCGCCGCGCCAAACTTTATTATCTGCGCGACAGAGTAGGCAAGTACGCCAAGGTCAAGGAAAAAATCTAAAAAATGACTCACACGGGGCTGTCGCAATCGAATTTTTGCGGCAGCTCTTTGCATTATATCGAAAGGGAACGGCTATGTACGACGACAACAACGAATTTCCGGAGGAACGGGAAGATACCGTCTCTGCCGAAGAGCCGGGCGAAAAGACCGTCGTGACGCAAACGGCGGAGGAGGAAACGCCTCCCGAAAAAAAGAAAAAGAATACCGTCGGCGTGGTCTACGATTACGTCGAGACTTTCTGTTTCGCGCTCGCCGTGATGATGGTGATGTTCCTTTTCGTTTTCCGTTACGTCTCGGTCGACGGCGATTCCATGCGCGAGACGCTTCACGACCGCGATAAACTTATAATCTCCAATCTTTTCTACACCCCGAAGACCGGCGACATCATCGTTATCAATCCCGAAAGCCACACCGCCGGAGAGGAGCCCATCATCAAGCGCGTCATCGCAGTCGGCGGTCAGACGGTGCTTATCGATTACCAGAACTGGAAAGTCTACGTCGACGGAGTTGAGCTCGACGAGCCGTATATCGAGGCGATGCGGAGCACCTACGGCAGTTTCTCGATGCACGAGAGCAACGTGGCGAAATACAAACACGAATTCGTCGTCGACGAGGGCAAGGTCTTCGTCATGGGCGACAACCGCAACAACTCCACCGACAGCCGCGACAGCCGTTACGGCGAGATCGGCGTGAACCGCATACTCGGAAGGGTGCTTTTCCGCATCTATCCCGATTTCGGCGGAGTCGAATAAAATTTCCGGCGGAGTCGAATAAAAATGAACGATAACCGAGCCATAAACTGGTACCCCGGCCATATGGCGAAAGCCAGACGCAAAATAATCGAGTCGCTGCCCAACGTCGATATGGTTATCGAGCTTCTCGATTCCCGCGCTCCGCTTTCGAGCCGGAACCCGGATTTCAAGAATATTTTCAAAAACAAACCGGTGCTTACTCTGCTCACCAAAAGCGACCTTGCCGACAGGAACCTCACGCAGAGGTTCGTAAAGGAACTGTCGGGCGATAACGTCCGCGCCTTCGCGATCGACTGCAAGACCGGCTACGGCATTAAAAATCTCCCTTCGGAGATCAACGCGCTTATGGCGGAAAAGCTAAAAAAGGACGCCGAACGCGGCATAAAACGCCCGATCCGCGCCATGGTCGCGGGGATAACCAACGTCGGGAAATCGACGTTCATAAACACGCTTTGCGGCACAAAAAAGGCGGCGGCGGAAGACAGACCCGGCGTTACGCGGCAGAATGCGCGCATCTCGGTCCCGGCTCTGAACCTCGAACTCACCGACACTCCCGGCCTTCTCTGGCCGAAGTTCGAGGACAGATCGGTGGGCGTAAAGCTCGCCTGCCTCGGTTCGATCAACGACGATATTCTCGACGTCTGGGAGCTTTCGCTGGAACTTATCGGTCTTTTAAGACCGCGCTACGAAAAAGAGATCGCGGCAAGATACAGTATCGTGATCGATCCCGAAGACGACGCTCAGGCGATTTTCGAAAAGATCGCGCGCAAGCGCGGATTCATCCGCTCCGGCGGAGTGATCGACGAGGACCGCACCTCGGCGGTACTGCTCGACGAGTTCCGCGCCGGTAAGATCGGCAAGATAACTCTCGACACACCGTAATTATATTAAAGGAGGCAAAAACGAATGGAACAGCTTTTATGGGATACCGAAATGTCGCTTCGCAGCGGAAACGCGAAGATAGTCTGCGGCTGTGACGAAGCGGGAAGAGGACCGCTCGCCGGACCCGTTTTTGCCGCCGCGGTCATCCTTCCGGACGGCTGTACAATCGAAGGACTCAACGATTCGAAAAAGCTGAACGAGAAAAAGCGCGGGGAGCTTTTCGATATCATCCGCGAGACCTGCGTCGACTGCGCCATCGCCCACGCGGAGGTCTACGAGATCGAACAGATCAACATCCTCAACGCCTCGATGCTCGCTATGCGCCGCGCTATCGCCATGCTCCGCGTAAAGCCGGAACTGGCGCTCATCGACGGCAACGTCGCCCGCGATTTCCCGATCCCGGCGATCCCGGTCATCAAGGGCGACGGAAAATGCCCCTCCATCGCCGCGGCTTCGATACTCGCAAAGGTCGCGCGCGACCGGTTCTGCGCGGAACTGGACAGCTTTTATCCCGAATACGGGTTCAGCGTACACAAGGGCTACGCCACGAAAGCGCATATCGCTGCGATAAAAAAATACGGCCCCTGTCCGTCTCACCGCAAGAGCTTTTTAAGAAAGATACTCAAAGATGCCGAACAACAGAACATTTGGTGATCTCGGCGAAGACCTTGCCGAGCGGCATTTGAAAAGCTCCGGATTCCGGATCCTTTCCCGCAATTACCTTGCCAAAGGCGGCGAGATAGATATTATCGGTTACCGCCGCGGAGTTCTGGCGTTTTTCGAGGTCAAGACCCGCTCCGGCGAGACTTTCGGCAGACCGGCGGACGCCGTCGACGGCGCGAAGCTTGCGAAGATAACCAAAGCGGCGCGAGATTTCTGCACCGCCTACGTTCAGTACGGCAAAGTCCCGGTGACCTATTTTCCGGGCATGACCATTAAAAGAACAGTCAGAAAAAGGCGCATCGACGTCGTGGAGGTCTTCCTCTCGCGCGATAACCGCCTTGACCATATTAACCATATCGGGGACGTCTGTGAATTATGATGTATCTCAGCACAAGGGGCGGGGAAGTGCGCTGCACCTCCGCCGAAGCAATAAAAAACGGACTTGCCGGCAACGGCGGTCTTTTCGTTCCGGAAACGATACCCTCGCTTTCGGAGGACGGCCTTAAGCGCATCGCTTCGCTCGGCTACGCCGGGAGAGCCGCGGAAATAATGTCTTTGT
>JAGAAM010000237.1 GCA_017615235.1 Clostridia bacterium | reverse complement strand
GCGGCGTCGCTTCCGTGATCGAAATCATGCCCGTCGCCGCTGTCGCCGTCGCCGTGGTCGGCTCCGAGACCGACAAGCATCATTATTGTCTGTGCGATAAGGAATACCGTTGCCGGTATCGCGATGCAGGCGAACACCTGACCCGCCGTTCCCAACGCTTCCCACCATTCTGCCATTATGATTCACCGTCCAATCGTCGTTTATATCAATATTCAGTCAAGAGTGTTGATAACTTCTTCCGCACGGTCCCGCATTTCCGCGGCGCAGCGGGCGTAAACCATCGCCGCAAGCACCTTGCAAAGCCGCATCTTCGCTCCGGGGAAGGGTTCTTTGAACCCCTTCGCCGCGGCTTCGACGGCCGAAGCGACCTTTTCTTCAACCGAGCCTGCGCCTTTGGAGTTTTCATACCTGCAGGCGGCGTCTATATAATAAACGTAAAGCTCCGAATCGTCGATTATGTCGTCGCCGATGTCGTCCAGCCTGCCGTTGATGTAGGATAAAAGCCCGGTGATCTTTTCGATCTGCATAACGTCGCGGAGCATATTTATTATCGCTATGCGGCAAAACTGGCGTTTGGAGTACATTTTCCGCACCGGCGGAGGAAGGAACCCGCGCTTTACCCAGTTCTGGATCATATAGGGTTCAAGCCCGGTCAGCCCCGAAACCTGCGAAAGCACAAGCCCGCCCGCCATAAAGATGTTGTCCAGCACTTCCGAAGCGCCTGCCGCGTTTTTCACGGCCATTTCGACCGTCGTGCCGGGTAATTTGCGTAACATCGTTTCACTCCTTTCCTGACGTTGATGTGATTATATCACACGGTCAAGTGATTGTCAAGAACTTTCACGCGATTTTTCAAAAAATTTTCAAAATGGTCTTTTTGGGTTGACATACGGTCGAAAAAAATATATACTACTATAAATATTCAAATCAAGCGGAGGGCGCGATGAGCACGGCGGTGATCGACAACGGAATACTTTCCGCGGTCACAATCGGCTTCGGCGCGACTCTTAAAAGCCTTAAGTTCCAAGGCGTCGAGCTCGTCGCCGGTTATCCCGATCCGGCGCTTTACGCGACGGGCGACTGCTATTTCGGCGCGACTGTCGGCAGGACATGCAACCGTACCGGGAAAAAGAATTTTATCGACGGCAGGGAATATGAACTCGAGCTCAACGAGAGGGGAGTAAACCATCTCCACGGCGGCGTTACCGGCTTCGGAAAGCGCGAATGGGAGCTTTCCGGGTGCGGCAAAGACTTCGCGGAATATTTCCGCGTCTCGCCCGACGGCGAGGACGGCTATCCCGGAAACCTGCAGGTCGGATCGGGTTATTATCTTCAGGGAAACGCTTTGGTGATACGCCATACCGCCGTCACCGACGCGCCGACTTGGGTCTCGATGACGAACCATTCCTACTTTAACCTGAACGGCGCCGGAAGCGGCAGCGTTTTCGGGATGAAGTTCAGCATCGACGCCGACGACGTTTCATTATATGATCCGGACGCGCGCGTTATCGGCAGGGTCGCGGCGAAAGACCGCCTCGGTTTTGCGCCCGGCGATGTAAACGTATTAAAAGCCGCGCTCGACGATAACTTTTACCTTAAACGCTCGTTCGGGAGCAAAGAATTCGCGGGAAAAACGGTTTTCCTTTCCGCCGTAACGGAAGGGGAGCGGTTCCGTATGAAGACCTTTACAGACCTGCCCTGCCTGCAATTCTATACCGGGGGTTTCATCCCGGACGGAACGCCGTTGAACGGCGGTAAGACCGTAAGCAGATACGGCGCGTTCTGCCTTGAATCGCAGTTCGAGCCCGGCTTCCAGTCCCGCGGCGAGAATATACTTCGACCCGGCGGGATATACGAGCACACAACAGTATATGAATTTGAGACCATATAAAACGGAGGATCATCAAATGGCTTTTTATTTCGATCAGGAATCGCATACTTTCAGCGAATATCTTCTCGTTCCGGGATATTCCTCCTCGGAGTGCATACCCGACAACGTAAGCTTAAGAACGCCTATCACGAAGTTCAAAAAAGGCGAAGAACCGGCGATCTCCATCAATATCCCGATGGTCTCCGCGATAATGCAGGCGGTCTCGGACGATAATATGGCGATCGCGCTCGCCCGCGAAGGCGGACTTTCCTTCATCTACGGATCACAGACGGTCCAGAGCGAAGCGGAAATGGTACGCCGCGTAAAGGCGTATAAAGCCGGTTTCGTCGTTTCGGATTCCAATATCGGCGTCGACGGCACTCTTCAGGACATAATCGACCTCAAGGAGAAGACCGGCCACTCCACCGTCGCCGTCACCGACGACGGCACCTCCAAGGGCAAACTTATGGGCATAGTCACCTCCCGCGATTACCGCGTTTCGCGTATGCCTCGCGATACGAAAGTATCGGAGTTCATGACTCCCTTCGACAAACTCGTCTACGCCTACGAGGGCATCACGCTCAAAGAGGCTAACGACGTCATCTGGGATCACAAGCTCAATTCGCTTCCGATAATCAACAAAGCGGGCAGGCTCGTCGCCTTCGTCTTCCGCAAGGACTACGATTCGCATAAAGAAAACCCGCTCGAACTGCTCGATGCCGACAAACGCTATATGGTCGGCGCCGGCATCAACACCCGCGATTACGAGGAACGCGTTCCCGCGCTCGTAGAGGCGGGCGCCGACGTGCTCTGTATCGATACTTCGGAGGGATTCTCCGAATGGCAGCTCCGCACGCTCAAATTCATCCGCGATAAATACGGCGACAGCGTAAAAGTCGGCGCAGGCAACGTCGTGGATAAAGAGGGCTTCCTTTTCCTCGCGAAAGCCGGAGCGGATTTCGTCAAGATCGGCATCGGCGGCGGATCTATCTGCATCACGCGCGAGCAGAAAGGCATAGGACGCGGACAGGCGACGGCGGTCATCGAAGTCGCAAAAGCCCGCGACGAGTATTTCAAAGAGACGGGTATTTACGTCCCGATCTGCTCCGACGGCGGCATCGTTTACGATTACCATATCACCCTCGCTCTCGCGATGGGCGCGGATTTCATTATGCTCGGCAGATATTTCTCCCGTTTCGACGAAAGCCCGACGAACAAGGTCAACATCAACGGCAGTTATATGAAAGAATACTGGGGCGAAGGCTCCGCAAGGGCGCGCAACTGGCAAAGGTACGATATGGGCGGAGACAAAAAGCTCTCCTTCGAGGAAGGCGTCGATTCCTACGTCCCCTACGCCGGTCCTCTGCGCGATAACGTAAGGCTCACGCTTTCCAAAGTCCGCTCGACGATGTGCAACTGCGGCGCGCTCACGATCCCGGAACTCCAGAAGAACGCGAAACTCACGCTCGTCTCCTCCACCAGCATCATCGAGGGCGGCGCGCACGACGTTATGCTTAAAGACAAAGCCGCGACCCCGGTGAAATAAAAAATACAAAAAACACTTGACAACCCTTTACCACGGTGATATAATGCACTAAACCAATGAGAAAGTGTAAGTAATTCCGACACGCTTTTCTACAGAGAGCCGCCGTTGCTGCGAATGCGGTGAAAAGTACCGGAACGAATGGGCTTTCGAGGGCAAACGGAAACGGTTTTTTACCGGAGTATGGGCGCCGGGGACGGTACCCCGTCAACAACGTCGGGCATATGAAAGTATGCGCAAAGCGGGCGCGTAAAAAGCGCCAAGCAGGGTGGCACCGCAGGAATTATCCTGTCCTTGCATTTTTGCAGGGACGGGATTTTTTTATTAAGTTTCAAACCGCGAAAGCGGAAAAATAAAAACGAAAAAAGACGGAGGTAAAACACCATGTCACAAGAGAAGATCCCTTACAAAATCTATTTATCCGAATCCGAGATGCCGAAGGCATGGTACAACCTTCGCGCGGATATGAAGAAAAAACCGGCTCCGCTGCTCAACCCCGGCACGCATAAGCCCATGACGGCGGAGGAACTTTCCGGCGTGTTCTGCGACGAGCTGGTACAGCAGGAACTCAACAACGACGACGCTTTCATCGATATTCCCGACGAGATCAGGGCGTTTTACAAAATGTACCGCCCCTCGCCGCTCGTTCGCGCCTACTCCCTTGAAGAAAAGTTAGGCACCCCTGCGAAGATCTATTACAAATTCGAGGGCAACAATACCAGCGGCAGCCACAAGCTCAATTCCGCGATCGCCCAGGCTTATTACGCGAAAAAGCAGGGCTTGAAGGGCGTCACGACGGAGACCGGCGCCGGTCAGTGGGGCACCGCGCTTTCGATGGCGTGTTCATATTTCGGGCTTGACTGCAAAGTCTATATGGTCAAATGCTCCTACGAGCAAAAACCCTTCCGCCGTGAAGTGATGCGCACCTACGGCGCATCGGTCACTCCTTCGCCTTCGATGGAGACCGAAGTCGGCAGGAAGATCCTTGCGGAACATCCCGGCACCACCGGTTCGCTCGGCTGCGCCATTTCCGAAGCGGTGGAAACCGCCGTTACTCACGAGGGGTACCGTTACGTCCTCGGCAGCGTGCTCAACCAGGTGCTTTTGCATCAGTCGGTCATCGGTCTGGAGACCAAGATCGCGCTCGATAAATACGGCATCAAACCGGATATGATAATCGGCTGCGCCGGCGGCGGTTCCAATTTAGGCGGACTTATCGCTCCGTTCATGGGCGAAAAACTGCGCGGCGAGGCGGATTATCAAATCATCGCCGTCGAGCCGGCGTCCTGTCCTTCCTTCACCCGCGGCGTCTACGCTTACGACTTCTGCGATACCGGCAAGGTCTGCCCTCTGGCCAAGATGTATACCCTGGGCAGCGGCTTCATCCCTGCGCCGAACCACGCCGGCGGTCTGCGGTATCACGGCATGAGCTCCGTTCTCTCCCAGCTCTACGCCGATGGTTACATGGAGGCCCGCTCCGTCGTCCAAACGGACGTCTTCGCCGCTGCTGAGGAATTCGCCCGGGTGGAGGGCATCCTCCCCGCTCCCGAGAGCGCCCATGCCATCAAGGTGGCGTTGGATGAGGCGAAGAAGTGCAAGGAGACCGGCGAAGAGAAAACGATCGTTTTCGGTCTCACCGGCACCGGCTATTTTGACCTGACAGCCTACCAGAAGTACAACGACGGTCTCATGGACGACTATATCCCCACGGACGAGGAGCTGCAGGCCAGCTTTGCCTCTCTGCCCCAGATGTAAATCTTTCATCAGCGTCATCGGACCAGGTGCAGGCCGTGCCTGTACCTGGTCCGCATTTTTGGAGAACATTATGGATTATCTGGAAGAATACTACAACAGCTTTAACGAAGAAGGTCGGCTGCTCTCCAGGCATGGGCAGGTGG
>JAGAAM010000236.1 GCA_017615235.1 Clostridia bacterium | reverse complement strand
GGAAGAGGCCCGCAAACTTTTCGACGGACTTCCCGACAAGAAGTACGACAACGAGGAATTCGTGATCCTCGTTCCCGGCGATCAGTACGGGATCTACGCTTCCTTCGAGATCATGCCCGACGAGACCTATTATTCCGTCCTCAACACCAACCTTGAAAAGCGCAACAGCCTTGTCGAGGAAAAATTCGGCGTCAAGATAGTAGAACAGCGCACCGAATCCTCCCAGAGCATGGTCGAGCTTATCCGTAACGAAAGCCTTTCCAACACCCACTCCTTCGACGTGGCAACGCCTTATATCCCGACCGCGGCTACCCTCGCCGCCGAAGGCGCGCTGATGGATTACGAACTGCTCGAATACATCGACCTCGATCTTCCCTGCTGGGACCAGAACGCAAAAGACAGCCTTTCCATCTGCAACAGGACCTATTTCGCCACCGGCGACCTCAACCTCCTTGCGATGGCATGCACCCACGCGATAGTTTTCAACAAAGACCTCGTTACCGAGTTCGGACTTGAAAGCCCCTACGATCTTGTCAAATCCGGCGACTGGACCATCGACAAACTTTCCGAAATGGCAAAGAAGATCACCGCCGACGTTGACGGCACGACCGGTATGTCTTACAACGACAGATACGGCTTCCTCGTCAACGAGAACTACGTCACCTCGATGTTCATCGGCGCAGGTCAGAACCTTGTCAGGAAAGACGACGTCGACGATATCCCCTACCTTTCGATCTACAACGATTCGACGACCGCCGCCAACGTATTCAGCAGGATCTTCGAACTCGTGAACGATCCCACCGTCACCGGACAGATCGACAACACCAGCGGCGGTTATTACACCTCCGCGACCGCAGCCGGAAAGAGCTGCTGGAACGCCGCTACCGAATCGGTCGCGAACAAACTCGCGCTATTCCGCTCGATGGCGCTCATCGACATCAACGACCTCGGCGAGAATTACACCTGTTCCTACGGTATCCTCCCGACCCCGAAATTCGACAAGTCCCAGGATGATTATTATTCCTTCGTTTCCACCTTGTACGCAACCTGCTTCGTCGTGACCTCCACCTACGAAGATCCCGAAAGGGCTTCCGTCATAATCCAGGCGCTTACCGAAGCGTCCACCGAAACGGCGAAGACCGCTTATTACGAGCGCATACTCCGCGACCGTAAGATCCAGGACTACGAAAGCGACGATATGCTCGATATCATCCTCAACGGACGTGTTTACGACCTCGGCGTTATCTACGGCTGGGGCGGCACCAACGATTACGACCCCGATTCCATCGGTATCTTTATGAACAAGATCGCGTTCAGCGGCACCCAGACCTTCGCTTCCAGGCTCGAAGCGCTCCAGGGCAAAGTCGAAGCCGCTATGTATAAAGTCATCGACGATTACGCCGAAAACTGATAATACCCTTTGATTCCGCATCCCTCCCGGCGCAAAGCCGAGAGGGATGTCCATATTTTAAGAAAGAAGGCTTGAGAATATGCACATTGCTTTTTCGGGCAGGCTCGGCAGCGGAAAATCCACCGTTTGCCGGATACTTAAAGATAAATACGGTTTCGAGATATACAGCACCGGCAGCGTTCAAAGAGCCGTCGCCGAAAAGATGGGCATAAGCACTCTTGAACTGAACAAACTTATGGCGAACGACCCGAAGCTCGATTTCGAGATCGACAACGCCGTTACCGCCATATCGAAAGAGAAAGACCGTATCCTTTTCGATTCCCGTATGGCGTGGCATTTCGCCGTCAACGCCTTTAAGGTCTATATGTACGTCGATCCGAACGTCGCTGCAAAAAGGGTCTGCGGCGACGACAGAGGAAGCGTCGAAAAGTACGGCAGCGTCGGGGAAGCGCGCGATCTTCTTATCTCCCGCACCAAAGAGGAAAACGCCCGTTATAAAAAGATCTACGGCGTCGATAACCTCGATTTCCGCAATTACGACCTGATAATCGATTCGACTTCGGCAACTCCCGACGAGATCGCGGAAACGATCTACCGGGAATACTTAAGCGCCTGCGAGGGCAAAAAATCCTTCAAAGTCTTCATTTCCCCGCTTTCCGTCGCCCCGGCTGACGTTAAGGATGACGGCGAAAACGCGAAAGTGCGCGTCACCGGCGACGGGTTCATGCTCGTAAGCGGATACGCCGCGTATAAAAAGGCTCTCGACGGTAAAGAAAGCTTTATCGAAGTGACTCTCGACTGCGAGGAATAACATGTAAAAAAATCAAGCCCGCTTCGTCTGTGAAGCGGGCTTTTTAGTTATGCGGGTTTAATCGAGCGATCCGCGTGCAAGCGCGGTGACGCCGGTACGGGCGACCTCCACGACGCCGTATTTCTTCATCATATCGAAGAAGGCGCGAAGCTTGCTCTCCTCGCCGGTGATCTCGAAGATAAGACTGTCCGGGCAGACGTCGACGATCTTCGCCTTGAATATCTCGGCGACGCCTTTGATAGTCTCGCGGTTGGTGTCGTCGGCGCGTACTTTGACAAGGAACAGTTCTCGTATCACTGCGTCGTCAAGCACGCTGACGCTTATGACGTCGACGACTTTCAAAAGCTGTTTTTTTATCTGCGCGAGCGTGTGCTCGTCGCCGAAAAACTCGATGGTCATCCTGGAGACCTTCGGATCCTCGGTCTCGCCGACTGTGAGGCTTTTTATATTATATCCGCGTCTGGCAAAAAGCCCGGATATGCGGGTAAGCACGCCGAAGTGGTTATTCACGAGTGCCGAAAGCAAATAGGTCTGCATCAGATCAACCCCTTTGTCCTGTATTCTATCAGTACGGCGCCGCTGTTCTTTTTAGCGGCGGAAAGCGCGGTTTTAAGCTCGTCGAGATCGGAAGCGGAGTAATATGAAACGCCGAAAGCCGAAGCGATCGCGGAATAATCGGTCTTCGGGAGATCACAATAGTTCACTCTGCCTTCGAGATCGCGGTTCTGGAGGTTCTCGATCATACCGAGCGAACGGTTGCTGATGATTATCTCCACGATCGGAAGCCCGTATTTAACGGCGGTGCCGAGTTCCTGCATATTCATATTGAAACTGCCGTCGCCGGCGATGTTGACTGTCCTTCCCCTGCCGTTCGCGATCGAAGCGCCGATCGCGGCGGGCAGTCCGTAACCCATCGCGCCGAGACCGCCGGAAGTGATGAATCCGCGCGGACGGCTTATGCGGAGCCCGCGGCACGCTTCGACCTGGTGGAGCCCGACTTCGGTGGTGAACACCGCGTCCTCAAAGGCGTCGCCGATAAGCTCGTAGGCGTTTTCTCCGCCGTTTTCGGTCTTTGAATAACTCTTGCGTTTCCTTTGCTTTAAAAGCGGCAAAAGTTTATCCAAAACGAAGCGAGCGTCGCCGACGAGCGATCCGCACGGCTGCAAGTTCTTGTCGATCTCCGCGTCGTCGATGTCGATATGCACGACTTTAAGGGCGGGATTTGCGCGGATCGAGCCGATCATCCTGTCGGAAAAGCGCACGCCTATCGCGATAAGCAGGTCGGAGTTCATCAAAACCCCTGAAGCGTCGCCCTGAATATTCATCCCGACAAGTCCGCGGTATCGCGGATCGTTCTGATCGAAAGCGCCGATGCCCATCGCGGTGGATACCACCGGGCAGTCGAGCGTTCCGACAAGTTTCGCGACCGAACCGGACGCGCCGGAGGCGATCACTCCTCCGCCGACGCAGACCGCCGGCGAAGACGAAACGTTGATCAGTTCGGCGACCGCTTTAATGTTCGGCAGTTCGGGTTCTTTTTCTTCGGGCAGCCCGGACGCTTTGACGAATTTCGCGCCATGTCGGAATATATCGCTCGGTATATCGACGAGCACGGGGCCCATCCTTCCGGTAGTCGCAATGCGGAACGCCATACGAAGCGTATCTGCAAGCTGATCCACCGATTTTACGATAAAGTTGTGCTTGGTGATCGGCATGGTGATACCGGCGATGTCGATCTCCTGGAAAGCGTCGGTGCCGAGCATGGAAAGCGGCACGTTGCCGGTTATCGCCACCATCGGGATACTGTCCATATAGGCGTTGGCGATGCCGGTGACGAGGTTCGTCGCGCCGGGGCCGCTCGTCGCTATGCAAACGCCGGGCCGTCCGCTTGCGCGGGCGTAACCGTCGGCGGCGAAAGCGCAGGATTCCTCGTGAGTGTTGACGTAAAGTTTCAGTTTCTTTTCGGAAGCGACTTCGTCGAGCAGATCGATGATACTCGCGCCGGGATAACCGAATATGTCGGTCACGCCCTGTTCGACAAGACATTTAACGGCTATTTTC
>JAGAAM010000235.1 GCA_017615235.1 Clostridia bacterium | reverse complement strand
GTCTGCCAGAACTGACGGGAAAATAAATGAGGAAGACAGCCAATCGCTATAAAGATACTCTTGATTGTCTGAAGAGGCATTAAACTTCTCTTGAGGAATCCTGTTTTCAATCATTTTCAAAAGGTATGGATATCGATTATTCAAAGCGGGGAACCGTTTAAGTAAACGGGCGACTCGCTTTTTATCGCCGGGTTCAAGTTTTTTGATAAGCGAATTGATCTCCCGCGAGATCGCTTCTTTTGAATTATCGGAAAGCACGATCTCTGAGCAGGGGATTATTTCGATCCTTTCAAGATTTTCGATACGCCTTTGCGAAACGACGTCGAAAAAGCCGATTAGATCGACTTCGTCACCGAATAAGTCGACTCTAACCGGGTAATCGTAATTCGGCGAGAATATATCGACGATACCGCCGCGGGACGCGTACTGTCCGGCGCCTTCGACTGTGTCGGTGCGGGTATAACCCATTGCTTCAAGCCTTGAGCAAACTTCGGAAAGCGAGGCGATACCGCCGCGTTCGAGCGAAAAACCGCTTGCCGAAAGCACCTCGCGCGGGACTGTGTACTGCATCAAAGCGTCAGGCACGGTGAGTATCACGTCGTAAGCGCCATTTGCGGCTTTTGAAAGCACAGAAAGCCGCTCGTGTTCCCACTCGCGTGAATAGGCGGATACGTTTTCAAACACGAAATCGCGCGCCGGATAGATCAATACCCTGTCGAAGAAAAGCCTTAATACCGCAGCGTATTCCTGGACGTCCTTTTCCTCCGGAAGTACGACAACGCCCTTCTTGCCGAGGTCGCAAAGCGCCGCAGCGACGAAAAAAGGGCGCGACGAAGCGCACATACCGCTTAAGGAGGCGGGTATGCGTCCAAGCCGAACGCCCTCGATAAACCGTTTATACGACGGATCGAAGCCGAATTGTTCAAGTATTCTTCTCATGTGTCAGCGGGGTTCTCCGGTCTTGTTAAAAAGACTCATCGCCACATCGGTCTTGCCGGTCACAATATATTCCAGCGCCGGGACGATATTTTGAAAGTTATCGCTTATAAGTTTCTTTTCATCCGGAGGGAGCGTGCTTAACACGTAATCTGCAAGATCGACTCCTTCCGGCCGTTTGCCGATCCCGAAACGGATGCGGGTGAATTCGTCGGTACCTAAATGCTCGATGACGGAAGCGACTCCGTTGTGACCTCCCGCCGAACCGCCCTTCCTGATCCGCAAAGCGCCGACGTTCAGCGCCGTGTCGTCGTAACAGACGATTATCCTTTGCGGATAGATGTGAAAATACTTCGCCGCGGCTGCGACGGCAAGGCCGGAATTGTTCATGAAAGTCTGCGGTTTCACAAGCAAAATACTGTAACCGGCGATACTGCTGTTGCCTTCCAGCGCGTTATGGCGGATCTTTGTGATCTCGCATTTCAACTGTTGTGCGACGTGATCGACGGCGTCGAACCCGACGTTGTGCCTCGTCGACTTATACCTCGGTCCCGGGTTTCCGAGACCGACGAGCATTACTTCGGGATTGCCGGTCAGAAACGAAATATCTGCGCGCATTTTTCCACGCTCCGTGTAGATAAGTGTTTGATACAGTTTAACTCCAAGCGGCGTTTTTGTCAAGTAAAATCGGGCTTATCGGTACAAACGGACCGATTTTTCGTCAGATATATACAAAATGCAAAAAAACTTGATTGATTTGCGATATTTCTCTTGACAAATCGCTGATAATATTTTAATATATAGGAAATTATTTTTATACGGAGGCTATAAAATACATGACGAAAAAGTATGTCTATCTCTTTTCCGAAGGCAATGGCAAGATGAGAGAACTTCTCGGCGGCAAGGGCGCTAACTTGGCCGAGATGACCAACCTCGGTCTCCCCGTACCTTACGGGTTCACCATCAGCACCGAGGCCTGTACACAATATTACGAAGACGGCCGTACGATCAACGGCGAGATTACCGCCCAGATCGACGAGTATATCTTAAAGCTCGAAGAAATCACCGGCAAGAAGTTCGGTGACAAAACGAACCCTCTTCTCGTTTCCGTCCGTTCCGGCGCAAGGGCTTCTATGCCCGGTATGATGGATACCATCCTCAACCTCGGTCTTAACGAAGAAGTCGTCGAGACTCTCGCCGCCAAATCCGGCAACCCGCGCTGGGCATGGGACTGCTACCGCAGATTCATCCAGATGTTTTCCGACGTCGTTATGGAAGTCGGCAAGAAGTATTTCGAGATCCTTATCGACGAAATGAAAGAAGAAAGAGGCGTCACTCAGGACGTCGATCTTACCGCCGGCGATCTTAAGGAACTCGCCGACAGGTTCAAAGCCGAATACAAAGCGAAGATCGGCGCGGACTTCCCCACCGATCCCAAGGTCCAGCTTATGGAAGCGATCAAAGCGGTCTTCCGTTCCTGGGACAACCCGCGTGCCAATGTATATCGCCGTGACAATGACATCCCTTATTCCTGGGGGACCGCAGTCAATGTCATGCCGATGGTCTTCGGAAATCTGAACAACGAGTCCGGCACCGGTGTCGCCTTTACACGTGATCCCGCGACGGGCGAAAAGAAACTGATGGGCGAGTTCCTGAAGAACGCGCAGGGTGAGGACGTTGTGGCCGGTGTCCGCACACCGAT
>JAGAAM010000234.1 GCA_017615235.1 Clostridia bacterium | reverse complement strand
GCAGGTCTTCGGCATCACCTTCGAGCAGGGGCGCAACAACTTCAGGATCGGCAAGGAACTGCTGTCCAACATCGTCACCGCGAACAAGGACCTTCCGGAGGAAGCGGCGCGCGATCTGCTCATCTCGCTCCTAACGCTCAAATACACCCAGTCCAACTCGGTCTGCTACGCCTTCGACGGGCAGGCGATCGGCGTCGGCGCCGGACAGCAGTCGCGCATACACTGCACCCGCCTTGCCGGCGCGAAGGCGGACACCTGGTTCTTAAGGCAGCACGAAAAGGTGATAAACCTCCCCTTCCGAGAAGATATCGGGCGTCCCGACCGCGATAACGTCATCGACGGATACATCAACAAAAACGAGCTTGACGTCTGCGCCGACGGCGTATGGCAGAACTTCTTCACCAAACGTCCCGAACCCTTCACCGAAAAAGAGATGCGCGATTATCTCGATTCGAGAAGCGGCGTTTCGCTCGGCTCCGACGCGTTCTTCCCCTTCTCCGACAACATCGAGCGCGCTCATAAAAGCGGCGTGAAGTACGTCGCCGAACCCGGCGGATCGATCCGCGACGACGCGGTCATCGAATGCTGTGACAAATACGGCATGGTCATGGCGTTCACCGGTATGAGGCTGTTCCACCATTGATAATAAGTTGACTTTTTCATTGCGGATCGCTATAATAGATCCCGGCATAAAGATTTCAGGGAGAACGCCATGAAAAAGTTCCTTTTGGTACTGCTTGCCGCACTTGCCGTGACAGCCTCCGCCTGTAAGGCGCAGGAGTCTGCGCCGCAAGCCGGAAGCGGCGTTGCCGAAGACGAAACTTCAGCCCCGGAGACCGTGTCCGAAGGACCGGAGGCGTCGGCAGAGGAAGAAGAAAAACTTCTGTTCACCGTAAGAGCGAACGGACACGTTTATACTGCGGAGCTGTGCGGCAGCGAGGCGGCGCGATACTTCTACGACAATATGCTCCCGCTGGAACTTGAAATGACCGACCTTAACGGCAACGAGAAGTATTATTATCTTGAAGAAAAGCTTCCCACGGAACCGGAAGTCGGAGGTCACATCGAAAAGGGCGAGATAATGCTTTTCGGTCAGAGCTGCGTGATGATATTTTACGGTGAAGTTGACACCGGTTATTCCTATACACGGCTGGGCAGGATCACCGACACGGACAAACTCGAGCTCGTGCTTGGCAATTCCGACGTGACGGTAAAGCTCAAAGCTAAAAAGTAAGCATAAAAAAGAAGGCTTCCGGAAACAGGACCGGAAGCCTTTTTCTTTGTGCTTTTTATCTGTCCTCGCGGAAGTAATTCGTTCCGAGAGCGGCGGGCGGCTGAGTCTCGCGCTTTTTGCGGAGCGAGATCATTATCAGCACGATGATCGTGACAAGATAGGGCGCCATTTTGAAAAGTTCCTGCGTTGCGAGGTCGTTGGACTGAACGTAGTTGTAAAGGATATAAAGTCCGCCGAAGACGAACGCGCCGGGAATACTGAAGTGCGGACGCCATACCGCGAATATAACGAGCGCGATGGCTAGCCATCCGCGGTCGCCGAAGCCGTCGTTCGACCAGGAACCGATATAGTCCACAACGTAGAACAGACCGCCGAGACCCGCGATGATGCTGCCTACGCAGATCGAGGTGTATTTGTACCGGTTCACGTTGATACCGGCGGCGTCGGCCGTGGCGGGATTTTCGCCGACGGCGCGAAGCCTCAGACCCACTTTCGTACGTTTGAGCACGACGGCGGCTATCACTGCGATCGCGATAGCCAGATAGACCATAAACGTATAAGAGAAAAACATTTTCCCGAAAAACCCGAGATCCTCCGCAAACGGAAGCGTCTGGCGGAAAAAGTTGCTCGTCGGGGTGATGTTGATCGAGGGGACGTCGCTGTTGGTGAGCTTGATGAGCGAGCCGCCGAAGAAGTTGCCGATGCCGATGCCGAAAGTAGTCAGCGCAAGACCGGTTACGTTCTGGTTTGCCCTCAAAGTAACGGTAAGGAAGGCGTAGATGAGCCCCATGAACAGCGATCCGAGAATCGAAGAAAGTGTCGGGATAATTATCGAAAGGAAGGGGTTCATCAGTTCCTGCGGGACGGCTTGCTGATAGAAGAACGCGCCGATAACGCCGCTTATGCCGCCGACGTACATTATACCGGCGATACCGAGGTTAAGATGCCCGGATTTTTCGGTGATTATCTCGCCTACCGAGCCGTAAAGGAGCGGAGTGCCCTGGATAACGGCGCGGCTGAAGAAATCGGCAAAATTGAAATCCATTATTTAGCCTCCCCGTTATGACGTTTGATAACAAGCTTGTAGTTGATGAAAAACTCGCTGCCTATTATGAAGAAGATTATTATTCCCGAGATGATATCGGCGAACGACTCGTTAAGACGCAGATTCTGCGAAACGAGCGCCGCTCCCCTTTTGAGGAAGACGATAAGAAGCGCCGAGAACACCATATAAAGCGGATTGAACTTCGCCATCCAGGAAACGATTATCGCGGTGAATCCCCTGCCGCCGGCGGTGTCTTTCGTGATCGAATGCTCGGTGCCGGAGACGAGAAGGAAACCGACGATACCGCAGATCGCGCCGGAGATGAACACCGTGCGAAGGATGACCTTTTTGACGTTGATGCCGATGTATTTCGCGGTGTTTTCGCTTTCGCCGACGACGGCGATCTCGTAACCCTGTTTGGTGTATTTAAGATAGATGAACATCGCCAGAGTCAGCACGACGACGACGATGACGTTGAGCAGATAACTGTTGCCGAACAGCACGGGCAGCTGGCCGTTATTGATGATACCGATGTGTCCGGAGCCTTTCGGCATCGCCCAGATCTGGCAGAAATAGCCGACGATCTGAATGGCGATGTAGTTCATCATAAGGGTGAACAAAGTCTCGTTAGTGTTCCAGTACGCCTTGAAGAACGCCGGGATCAAAGCCCAGATCGCGCCTGCGGCGATACTTGCGGCAAGCATTATCACGAAAAGCAGAGGCGTGGGCAGTGAATCGCCGATAAGGATCATGCACGCCGCCGTCGCCATACCGCCGATAAGCACCTGACCTTCGGCGCCGATGTTCCAGAACCGCATCTTAAAAGCGGGAGTTATAGCGACTGCCACGCACAGGAGGACCGAAGTCTCGTAAACGAGAAGCCAGATCCTGCGCGGGCTGCCGACAGCGCCCTCGACGACGGTCGAGAAGAACTCCTTCGGGTTGGCGCCGGTTACGATGACGGTAACTATCGCGCTGACGCCGAGTGCGGCGAGGATCGCCAGCAGACGGATAAGCCACGCGCGGTACCAGGGCAGTGCGTCGCGTTTTGTGATGTGAACGAAATTGTTTATACGTAACGGAAGCATTTTTTCACTCATTTCTGCGTTAGAATCAAATGAACGGCTGTTACGGTACTGCTATACCGATTTGGTCATATAAAGACCGACTTCTTCTTTCGTTGCCGTCCTGCCGTCCAGGATGCCGGTTATCCTGCCGGAGCCGATGACCATTATCCTGTCGCAAAGTTCGATAAGCACGTCGATATCTTCGCCGACGAATATGACCGCGGTCCCGCGTTCTTTCTGCTCGTTGAGAAGCCTGTAGATCAGATACGAGGAGTTGATATCAAGCCCGCGCACCGGATAAGCCGCCATCAGCACCGTCGGAGTGGAGGATATCTCCCTGCCGACGAGGACCTTCTGGACGTTGCCGCCCGAAAGACGGCGTACCGGGGTTTTTGCGCTCGGCGTTACGACTTCAAGTTCGGAGATTATCGTATCCGCCAGGTCTTTGGGTTCCTTGCGGCGAACGAAGGCGAAACCCTTTTCGTAACTGCGGAGCATCATGTTGTCGATGATGTCCATATTGCCGACCAGACCCATGCCGAGACGGTCTTCCGGAACGAAGGAGAGGCGGACGCCGAGGTTGCGTATCTGCATC
>JAGAAM010000016.1 GCA_017615235.1 Clostridia bacterium | reverse complement strand
AATAATTCTGAATTCTTAATCCATCATTCTTAATTCCCTACGCCCGTTTCCCCAGCATATATACCTTTTCTTCCTTAAAGCTCTTCCAGCTGCCGTCGGCGATGGAATCGCGGATGTCAGCCATAAGCTTGTTGTAGAAATACAGGTTGTGTATCACGCAGAGGCGCATGGCGAGCAGCTCGCGCGCTTTGAAAAGGTGGCGGATATAGGCGCGGGTGTAGGTCTTGCACACCGGGCAGCCGCAATGCTCATCGAGCGGCTTGTCGTCGAGGAGATATTTGTTGTTGTTGAGGTTCAGAAGGCCTTCGGAGGTGAAAAGGTTGCCGTGCCGCGCGTTGCGCGAAGGCATCACGCAATCGAAGAAGTCCACTCCCCTGTCGACGCATTCAAGAATGTTCACCGGAGTGCCGACGCCCATCAAATAGCGCGGTTTGTCTTTCGGGAGGAAGGGTTCGCAGGATTCGATGACGCGGTACATCTCGTCCGCCGTCTCGCCTACGGCAAGGCCGCCTATGGCGTAACCGTCGAGGTCGAGCGGAACTATGTCCTTTAAATGCCTTATGCGGATATCGTCGTAAACGCCGCCCTGCCCGATACCGAAAAGGAGCTGTTCTTTGTTTATGGTCTCCGGCAGCGAGTTGAGGCGTTCCATCTCCGCCTTGCAGCGGTAAAGCCAGCGCGTCGTGCGGTCGACCGATTTTTCGATATAGGAGCGCTCCGCGACGGAGGAAGGGCACTCGTCGAACGCCATCGCGATCGTCGAAGCGAGCTTCGACTGGATCTGCATACTCGTTTCGGGACCCATGAATATCTTCGCGCCGTCCATATGGGAGGCGAAAGTCACGCCTTCTTCTTTAATGTTGCGCAGCTGGGCGAGCGAAAAGACCTGGAATCCGCCGCTGTCGGTAAGCACCGGGCGGTCCCAGTTGAAAAATTTGTGTATCCCGCCGAGCTGATATATAACGTCCTCGCCGGGGCGTACGTGGAGGTGATAGGTATTGGAAAGCTCCACCTGACAGCCCAGGTTTTTAAGGTCGCCGGTGGAAACGCCGCCCTTGATCGCCGCGCTTGTGCCGACGTTCATAAAGACCGGGGTCTGAATGTCGCCGTGCACGGTCTTATAAGTGCCCAACCGGGCGGTACCGCAGGTCTTGTGGATCGTAAACCTCATCGTTTCACCTGTCAAAATACTTTTCGATCTCCCTTTTGGGGATGAGTTTTATAAAAGGTCTTCCGTGCGGGCAGTATCGCAAAGAGGGGTCCTCCGCGAGCATCCGCACGACGTTCTCGTCGTCGGCGGGCGAATTCTTTATCCCCGCCTTGAGCGCCGCCTTGCAGGCGACGGTGTAAAGCGCCCTGTCGCATCGCTCCGCAAACGAAAGCCCGTTGCCCTCGGCTAGACCTTTCGCGAAATCCTCGATTATGGCGGCGACACCTTTTAAATTCGCAAGCGTCGAAGGAACTGTGCGTACTATCACCGCGCCGTCGCCGAAATCCTCCAGCGTGAATCCCCTTTCGGCGAGCGTCCCGGCGTTTTCAAGCAGAAGCGCCGCCTGTTCCCTGCCGACGTTAACCGGAACTCCGACAAGCAGTTCCTGGACGTGAAGTTCCTTGTTTTTCGCCAGTTTTTCGTACAGTATCCGCTCGTGCGCGGCGTGTTTGTCGATGACCAGAAGTCCGTCGGCGACCTCGACGAGCAGGAAGGAATCGTAAATCTGCCCGACCATCCGCCACGCCGGGCGTTCCGGCTCGAAGGTCTGCTGGATCGGCTCTTCGGGTTCCGGCGCTTCGGTTTCAGGCGCGCTGTCGCGCAGTATGAACTCCCCTCCGCTGTCGAAAGGCAGGTCGGCTACGCCTATATCGGCGCGGAACCGCGGCCTTTCGGCGGTTTTATTATCATCAAGGGCGAGTTCCTCGCTCTTTTTCTGTATCGGAGGGAGAGAAGTATCGGCTTTTTTGCGCTCGAAGCCGGAAAAACGCGGCCTTTCCGCGTTCTGTGCGGGCTTTTCGCCTTCCGGAACCGCGAAAGGCGAACCGGAAACGTCGTTTTCAAGCGCGTTGCGGGCGGCGTAGAATACGGCGCGGAACACGTCGCCCTCGGAAGCGAACTTGATCTCGGTCTTCGCGGGGTGGACGTTGACGTCGGTTAGCTCCGGCGAAAGGGTTATGAACAGCACGAACCCCGGGAACCTGCCGCGCGGGATGAAGGATTTGAACGCTTCCTCGGCGGCGGCTTGCACGGTGCGGCTTTTGACGTATCTGCCGTTTACGAAAGCCGTCTGCATCGCGCGGGAGCCGCGCGCGCCGTCCGGCCGGGTGACGTAACCGCTCGCGGTCACGCCCTCGTAGGTATAATCCGCCTCGATAAGGCTTTTAGCGAATTCCCTGCCGAACACAGCGTAGATCGCCGGGAAAAGTTTTCCGTCGCCGGGGGTGTTGAACCGCTTCTCGCCGTCGGCGGTCACCGAAAAGGCGATCTCCGGGTGCGACAGCGCGAGCTTTTCGGCCGCCGCAGCGCAGGCGGAACCCTCCGTCGCGTCGCGTTT
>JAGAAM010000015.1 GCA_017615235.1 Clostridia bacterium | reverse complement strand
TATGATCGATGCGGCGGTTTCAGTCTCATTCATGAGATACTTCGGATTTTAAAACTTAATGAAAGGGTGTGATGATTTGAAAACTTATACGGATGAATTCAAAACGTATTTAAAAAACGTTAAAAAGTGTTCGGCAAATACGTTTGACGCATACATACGCGACGTAGACAAGTTCTTGGATTATTGCACCGCCCAGGGAATAAAAGAAGTAAACAATATTAAGAGCGACAGCATTGACGGCTATATAAAGCATATTAAGGAAATCGGTAAATCCGATTCCACAAAGACGCGAATTATAGCCTCAATTCGTTGCTATTTCGGTTTTCTGCAATCCAAAAAGCTTGTTACGGTAAACTGCTCGCAGGGCATAAAGAATCCGCGCAACGAAAGAAAGATGCCTGAAATACTGACATCACAGGAAGTAATAACGCTGCTTGCTCAACCCGATGTAAGCGATTATAAGGGCATGCGTGATAAAGCCATGCTTGAATTGCTGTACGCCACCGGCATAAAGGTATCAGAGCTTATCGAGCTATCTGTCAGCGACGTTAACCTGCAAATAGGTATTCTGCATATCAAATCCGCCCAGCATGAACGGATCGTTCCGATATATCAGGACGCCGTCAAGCATATCGGTGAATACATAAATATCGCCCGTCCTGCGCTTGTATGCAACGACGGGGAAGATAAGCTCTTTACAAATTACAGCGGCAAGCCGATGTCAAGACAGGGCTTTTGGAAGATAATTAAATACTATTCCAAGAAAGCCGGTATAAATAAAGAAATTACGCCGCAAACGCTGAGGCATTCATTCGCGGCGCACTTACTTGAAAACGGTGCGCAACTCAGCGACATAAAAGAGATGCTCGGTCATCTTGATATTTCATCGACCCAGATTTATGCTCAGCTCGTTAAAAGCAAATACGTTCAATCTTACGCAAAATTTCATCCGCTTGCAAAATAAAACCGTCCGAAACTATTTGATCGGGCGGTTATTATTTATGTATGATACTGTGTTCTTTGGATTTATTCAAAAATTCAACCGTGGGGAAAGAGGCAAAAAATTATATATCGAATTATACAAAATTAATATTTTGTATAATTCGGGGAAGGAGAATTTACGCAATCAGGGCTTTTTATTGATTTTATAGGCGTTTACTATTGACATTTTATATTTGTGGTGATAAAAATATATATTATATATTCTTACATATTAAGAATACGCGCACAGTTCTTTCCGAGTATTGCTTCGGTTATTTCTTCGCTGAACGACATTTTCTTTATCTGCTCAATATACAGCTTTGCATCTCTCCACGGACTGTCTGTTGCAAAAAGTATCTTTTTATATCCGTGCGAACGGATCAGTTCGACTAACCTTTCGCTTTCGACCGTCTCGAGCACGAACGCCGTATCGAGATATACCGGCAGACCTGAAAGGTGCTTTTCGACGGCTTCGATCCGGTCGATACCCCCGAGATGAGCGAGCGCGATGAAAGGTTCGCCGCCTTTGGGAGTAAGCTCGCGCACTATATCCGCGGCAAGCTCCGGCGGGCAGTGGATATGCTCCGGCGAACAGGGATCGATACCTGCGTGGATGATCGCTTTAAGTCCGCGGTCGCGGCAGCCGGCAAGTATTCTGATATAACCTTCGTCGTCAATGTCGGCATCCTAATAATCCGGGTGGAGCTTGACGCCTTTCAGACCGAGCTGTTTGATATGATCAAGGCATTTATCTATATCCTCGCATCGCGGATGGATCCCGCCCATCGAGATAACGCGGCGATCGCGGTTTATCTCCGCCGCGAAAGCGTTTATATGCTCGAACTGCTGCGGCTTGGTGACTATCGGCAGTACGACTGATCTGTCGACTCCGTTCCTCGCCATCGATGCGATAAGCCCCGAAAGAGTCCCGTCGGTCTTCGGTATCTGCTTGCCGATGTTTTTAAGCGTTTCGATGCTCTTTTCGGCGATCCTGTCAGGAAAGATATGAGTGTGCGCGTCGATGATCATTCCGCACTTCCCCTTTTTCAAAACTGAAATTCTTATTCGCATTATATCCCCTTGAAAGGAAAAACTCAAGATGGTAATTCAAATTCTGTTTCTCGTAGTGTTTTTCGCGCTGATGATCTCGGTGGGATTCTATTACCGCAAGAAGGCCGCTAACGTCGAGGGCTTCGTCCTCGGATCGCGCGGGGCGGGACCCTGGCTCACCGCTTTTGCGTTCGGCACGTCCTATTTTTCGGCGGTCATCTTCGTCGGCTACGCCGGACAGTTCGGCTGGAACTTCGGTATCGCTTCGACCTGGATCGGTCTCGGAAACGCGCTTATCGGTTCGCTCCTTCCCTGGGTCATACTCGGACGCCGTACGCGCATAATGACCAACCACCTCGGCAGCAAGACCATGCCGGAATTCTTTGCGACGAGATACGATTCAAAGGCGCTCAAACTTATCTCCGCCGTGATAGTTTTCGTGTTCCTCATCCCCTACACCGCCTCGCTTTATAACGGTCTTTCCCGTCTGTTCAGCATGGCGTTCCCGGGAGTCAATTATACCGTCTGTATCATAATAATGTCGCTTCTGACCTGCGCCTACGTCCTGCTTGGCGGCTATATGGCGACGGCGATGAACGATTTTATCCAGGGCGTATTCATGCTCGGCGGGATAGTCGTAGTCATCGCCGCGGTGCTGAACCAGCACGGCGGTCTGAACGGCTCGATTAAAGCCCTTGCCGAAGACGTCACGAACGCCGGCTGGGAGTACACCTCATTCTTCGGACCCGACGCCGTGTTCCTCACCTTCGTCGTCATCCTCACCTCGCTCGGTACCTGGGGACTCCCCCAGATGGTCGGCAAATTCTACGCTATCAAGGATGAGGATTCGATCAAAAAAGGCACGGTCATCTCCACCATCTTTGCTGTGATAGTCGCCGGCGGCTGTTACTTCTTAGGCGGTTTCTCCCGTCTTTTCGCCACCGTTGACGCCGCTACCGGCAAACCCGTGATCGACGGGAACGTCGTTTCTTACGACCGGCTGGTTCCCGCTATGCTTGAAAACCTCGGACCGGTCATCATCGGCATAGTCCTGGTGCTCGTGCTTTCGGCTTCGATGTCCACCCTTTCTTCGCTCGTTCTCACCTCCGGTTCGACGGTCACACTTGACCTTATCGCTCCGCTTCGCAAGAAGCAGATGACCGAAAAAGGCAAAATGCTGCTTATGCGCCTGCTTATCGTCGGATTCGTTATCATTTCCGCCGTTATCGCGATCTATCAGGTCAACGCGCAGAGCGGTTCTTCGGTGACCTTTATCGCAAACCTTATGGGCGTTTCGTGGGGCGCGCTTGCCGGTGCTTTCATCGGACCGTTCCTGTGGGGACTTTACTATAAGAAGACCACCCGCGCCGCGGTGTATTTCAGTTTTGTTGTCGGCGTTTCCATGAGTTTGGTGCAACTGATCAAAAGCC
>JAGAAM010000233.1 GCA_017615235.1 Clostridia bacterium | reverse complement strand
GCACACCCTTCTCGCCGATACCGCGCGCTTCCAGCACTTCCAGCATCTTCGCGATGGAGGATTTTTTATCGGTCAGCCCGTTCAGGATGTCGGAGTTGACCATCTCGCCGTCGCCGGCGTAGGCCTCTTTCCCGATATCTCCGCCCTTGATGACCTCGATTATATCTATCCCGAATTTCTTCGCGAACTCCCAGTCGCGCTGATCGTGCGCCGGGACCGCCATTATCGCGCCGGTGCCGTAACCCATCATAACGTAGTCGGCGATGTAGATCGGGATCTCTTTCCCGGTGAGCGGATTCACGGCGGTGAGCCCTTCGAGCTTAAGACCGGTCTTGTCCTTGTTCATCTGGGTACGGTCGAATTCGGTCTTCTTCGCGCATTCGGCGCGGTAGGAAGCTACCGCGTCCATATTGGCGATGCGCTCCGCGTATTTGTCGATAAGCGGATGCTCCGGCGCCATTACCATAAAGGTAACGCCGAAGAGGGTATCCGGTCTGGTAGTATAAATGCGCAGTTTTTCGTCCGTCCCGGCGAGCGTAAAGTTGACGAAAGCGCCCTCCGACCTGCCGATCCAGTTGATCTGCTGCTGTTTGATGTTCGGGAGGTAATCGACCTCGTCGAGCCCCTGAAGCAGTCTGTCGGCGTATTCGGTTATGCGAAGGTACCAGACGTCTTTCGACTTCTGGACGATCTCGCTGTGGCAGATGTCGCATTTGCCGCCCTGAGAATCCTCGTTGGAGAGGACGACTTTGCACTTCGGGCAATAGTTGACCAGCGCGGTATCGCGGAAGGCGAGCCCTTTTTCGAACATTTTGAGGAACGCCCACTGCGTCCATTTGTAATAATCGGTATCAGTGGTGTCGACGACGCGCGACCAGTCGAAGGAATAGCCGACCTTTTTAAGCTGTTCCGTGAACTTTTTGATATTGTCGTCGGTAACGGTGCGCGGGTGCTTGCCGGTCTTGATGGCGTAATTCTCCGTCGGAAGACCGAAAGCGTCGAAGCCCATCGGGAACAGGACGTTATAACCCTGCATCCTGCGCTTGCGCGAGATGACTTCAAGCCCGGAATAAGCCTTTATGTGCCCGACGTGCATTCCCGCTCCGCTGGGATAGGGGAACTCCACGAGCGCGTAGAATTTCGGCTTTTCCGCGCCTTTTTCACCGGGATCGGCGGCTCTGAAAACGCCGTTATCCTCCCAGATCTTCTGCCATTTGCTTTCGATGCGTTTGAATTCGTGTTTCATATTTAAAGGTCACTTCCCTTTGAGTTGTTTCTTCTTATTTCGCTTCGTCGCCGTTCCACAGGCGTTCGAGCTTGTAAAACTCGCGCCCCTGCGGAGTGAATATGTGAACGACCACGCTGCCGTAGTCGAGCAGGATCCATTTGTTGGTCTCGTCGCCCTCGATGTGGTTGGGCGAAAGCCCCTTTTCCTCGTTGAGCTTGAACTCCAGCTCGTCGGCAAGCGCGCGTACGTGGGTGTTCGAAGTACCGGTCGCAAGCACGAAATAATCGGCGAGTATCGTCTGGTTCCCGACTTCGATCACCGTGACGTCCATGCCCTTTTTATTGTCGAGCACGGTCGACGCGAAGGTCGCTATCTCGTTTGCGGCTTCTTTTTGTTTTTTATCGTCTTTCATTTTTCGGTCCTTTCGGAAAGTTTTCTTACGTAATAATTCCTTGCGGTCACCGTCGCGGTGCAGATCGTCTTTTTGTCGTCGATAAGATATTTTATCGTCGTGTCGAAGGATTTTATAAGCGTTTTGAGCAAAGCGAGCGACGGGTCTTTCTCCTTTGACAGCTTCTTTTCGTAAAACTCGCGAAGCTTGATACATCCCGGATCTTCGCGGAATTCCTCGATGTAATCGGCGAGATAGATCACCGTCTCGAACCCGGTCATCGCCGCGCGCCCGGTCGTGTGCCAGTAGATCGCGCTGCAAGCCTCTTTCGACATCCCGAACCGCTCCCCCGCTATCGCGGCGGCGGTCTTGGAGTGTATGAGCTTCGGGTTCGCAAGCTCGTCGCCGGAAAGCGTTATGCCGTAGTACCGGCAAAGCTCCAGCTGCTGTTCGAGCGGGTATTCCTTTGTAAAATCGTGCATAAGCGCGGCAAGCTCGACTTCGTTCCGGTCAAGCCGCGGATAATGCGTTGCGGCGAGCTTTTTCGCGCACTCGGCTACTCCCAGAGTGTGCCTCAGCCGCTTTTCGGAAATTTCCATCGCGGACAAAATGGTGTTGGCGTCAGTCATACGCAACTCCGTTGCTCGAATTCAGAATTAAGAATTCAGAATTCAGAATTAAAAGATTTATTACGTGGTTTTGAAATATGATAAACTGAATCGGCCGTAAACGGCGCTCATATCAATCGCTTTATTGTTTCGGCCGTCTTTGCTTCGTTATCTGTCAAATCTTCAAATGACGAGGCTTCCGCCACGCAAACGCCGATATGCTCGTGAGCGCAAAACAGATCTTCCTTGCTGTCGATCTTTTTAAATAAACCGTAGCACAAATAGCATTCGTCTGAAAAATCGCTGTTGTCGGTTATCGCGGGACGTTCGGCGACGTAATAACGCCGACGCCGATAACTGATTATATCGCCGATGCCGAACAGAACGGGAAGATCGCAGATCTCAAGGAACGGGAACAACGGCGTTCCGTCGTGCGGGAAAAGTAAAGCGTATGCTTTGTTGGTTTCTTTTCCTGTGTATCCCGATTTGTTGATCTCTTCTATCGCAACGTTCAAAAGAGTTTTTTCGGATTCGGTTGCCGTTTCTTCAGAAAGCCGCTGAAACAATTCGATCTTACGCTTTTTCGAAGCATATTCCGAAACGATCGTCGCCTGCTGCAAAACCGACATCTCGATAGGATGACGCGACAAATATTCCTTCAAATCCTTCGAGGGAATACAGTCTATAACGTCATTCATTACGTCCGCTTTTTGTTCATATCGTTCCATTCTTCAAAATCAAAAAATACGCAACGTGGCAGTTTAAATGGAATCACGCGGTTTCTTTCATAGATTTTATAATGCTCACAAGAAGTTTTACGAGTTCTTCCGCTTCCTTGTAAATGCTGTCGAATTCGGATTTTGTCAGAAAATCGGTTTCGTAAAGCAATTCGAGCCAGTATTCGGTCTCCTCGGCTTCTTTCAGGGCGATACTCAGTTTCGAAACGAAATCCAAAGCGCTTTGTGCCCTTACCGCTTCGCGGCAATTCGCGCCGATACTCGTGCCGCTTCTCAACAGTTGCTTTGACAGAACGTATTCGCGCTTTTGCTCCTGCAAATACCTGTTTAGCCGTATTATCCGTATCGCGAACGATTTGCTCTTTGTCAAAACGGCGTTGCCGCTTTTATTATCCATCGTTTCCCCTTATCTGCTCAATTCAGCCGCACGCCTGACTTCAACGATCAAACGCTCCACACCGGTAATTCTGAATTCTTAATTCTGAATTCCGAATTATTCTTCGTCCCAGTTGTGCCAGACTTCCGTCACGTCGTCGTTGTCTTCGAGCGCTTCGAGAAGGCGGTTCATCTTTTCGATATGCTCCTCGGAATCGAGCCTGACGTAGTTGGAGGGGATCTTTTCGGGGTCGGCGGATTCGATAACGTAGCCCTTGGCTTCGAGCGCCTCGCGCACGGCGGAAAGATCGCTCACTTCGGTGAACACTTCTCCGGTGTCGCCCTCCGTGGTGAAGTCGACGGCTCCGCAGTCGAGCGCGGCTTCCATGAATTCGTCCTCGTCCTTGACGCCGGAAACGACGACTACGCCTTTTTCGGCGAAGAGATAAGAAACGCAGCCCGTCGTGCCTAAATTGCCGCCGAATTTATCGAAATAATGCCTTATATCGCCCGCGGTGCGGTTGCGGTTGTCGGTAGCCGCCTCCACGATGACGGCGACTCCGCCGGGGCCGTATCCCTCGTACTGGACCGATTCGTACTGCACGCCGTCCGCGCCGGAGGCTTTTTTGATTATCCTGTCGATGTTGTCGTTCGGGACGTTGAGGCTCTTCGCCTTCGCGATAAGATCGCGCAGACGCGTGTTGGAGGTCGGTTCCGGACCGCCGTCGCGGACCGCCATCGCGATCTCCTTGCCCACTTTGGTGAACACCTTCGCTCTTTGAGCGTCGGTCTTCTCCTTTTTATGCATTATGTTTTTCCACTTGCTGTGACCTGACATTGTTGTATCTCCTTTTGAAATTTGTTGCGTGTTCGCTTCAATTCGGAATTCAGAATTCAGAATTCAGAATTAAAAACTTGTTTTGTGTTTTTGAAATTGAATTATACGGATTCTTTCATAGATTTTATTATACTTACGAGAAGTTTTACGAGTTCTTCGGCTTCTTTGTAAATGCTGTCGAATTCGGTTTTGTTTAAATAATCGGTCTCAAAAAGCAATTCGAGCCAATACTCAGTCTCTTCGGCTTCTTTTAATGCGATGTTGAGTTTTGCAATGAAATCCAAAGTGCTTTGCGCCCTTACCGCTTCGCGGCAATTTGCTCCTATACTCGTACCGCTTCTCAACATCTGCTTTGATAATACGTATTCGCGCTTTTGCTCCTGCAAATATCTGTTCAGCCGTATTATCCGTATCGCGAACGATTTGCTTTTTGTCAAAACAGCGTTGCCGCTTTTATTGTCCATCTTATCCCCTTATCGGTTACTCGATTCAGTCGTACGCTTGATTACAACGATCCAACGCTTCACGCCTTTAATTCTGAATTCTTAATTCTGAATTCTGAATTATATCTCGTCCACTCTCTCCATACCGAGGACGTCGAGGCAGCGGCCGAGTACGTTGCGCGTTGCTTCGGTAAGAGCAAGGCGGAAGGATTCTGCCTCGCCGCCGACGCCGAGGATGCGGCAGTTATGGTAAAACTGGTTGAACAGCGTGCAGACGTTTATCGCGAAACGGGCGATATAGCTCGGCTCGTAATCCTGGGCGGCTTTCAAAAGCGTTTCCGGATATTCGCAAAGCTTGCTGACGAGAGCCGCCTCGTCGGGAAGCGGAGTATATCCTTCGTAAGAGCCGCGTTCGGAAGCGCGTTTGAGAACGCTCGTCGCGCGCGCGAAAGTGTAATGGACGTAAGGACCGGTGTTGCCGTCGAAGGAAAGAGCGGTCTCCCAGTTGAAATCCTTGTCCTTGATCCTGCCGTTGGAAAGCGTGTTGAACACCACGGCGCCGACGCCGACGGCTTTCGCGACCTTATCGCGGTCGGAAACGCCGGAATCCTTCTCCTCGATGATCGAAGCGCATTTATCCACGGCGCGTTCGAGCAGATCGTCGAGCAGGACGATGTTCCCGGTGCGGGAGGCGAGTTTTTCGCCGTTGATGCTCATCGTGCCGTAGGGGACGTGGACCATATCCTTCGACCAGTCGCGCCCCATTATCTCGAGCACTTTGAAAAGCTGGGCGAAGTGCAGGCTCTGACCGGCGCTGGTGACGTAGATACATTTGCAGAACCCGTATTCGCTCTTGCGCCAGAGCGCGGCGGCTATATCGCGGGTGTGATAGGTCGTCGATCCGTCGGATTTAAGGATGAGCACCGGCGGCATCGTATCGTCGCCGAGGTCGATTATCTCGGCGCCTTCGTCCTTTTTCAAAAGCCCTTTTTCGCGCAATTCTTTTACGACTTCCCCGGTGCGGCGGTAACAGAACGCCTCGCCGTGCCAGCAGTCGAAAGTGACGCCGAGCAGCTTATAGGTCTTGTCGTATTCGGCAAGCGAGATCTCCTTGAAATAACGCCAGATCTCCAGGTATTCCTCGTTGCCGGTCTCCAGCTCGTGGAAAGCGGCGCGAGCCTCCTCGGAAAGCGAAGCATCCTGCTTTTCTGCGTCGCAGAAGCGGACGTAAAGGTCGACCAGCTCGTCGATACCGCGCTCTTTCACGCGATCGTGCGACGACCACTTTTTGTAAGCGACGATAAGCTTGCCGAACTGGGTGCCCCAGTCGCCGAGGTGGTTTATCGCGACGGTCTTATAGCCGAGCGCTTTGAAGATATTGCGAAGCGAGTTGCCGATGACCGTCGAGCCGAGATGCCCCAAATGGAACCTTTTCGCGATATTCGGCGAGGAAAAATCCAGGCAGACGGTCTTTCCTTCGCCGGTTTTTTCAAGTTCCGGGTATTCGTCCGCGACCAGGACGGCGAGGTCTTTTAAATACTTATCGTTGCCGAAGAAAAAGTTGAGGTAACCGCCGACGGCTTCGACTTTTTCGAAACCTTCGGCGCCTTTGAACTCCTCCGCGAGCGCCTGCGCTATCGCGTCGGGACGGGTGCGGAGGACGCCGGCGAGCTTGAAACAGGTCAGCGCGAGGTCGCCGCGCTTGCGGTCGGAAGGCACTTCGATCAGCGAAGCGATGTATTCTTCGCTCGCTTCCTTCCCCTGCGAAGCGATATATTCCGCCGTGCGGGAGCATATAATATCTTTGATTTCCGCCATGTTGAAACGGTCCTTATCTGTAAAAATAATAATCTATAATATATTACCACAGATGAAAAATAAAATCAACAATAAATTTGACTTCAAACGCATTTAAAAAGGAGATGAGCCGATGCCGATACACGTCGTATCCCCCGGCGAGACGGTCGCTTCGGTGGCAAAACTGTACGGAGCAGACGAAAGGATACTCGCCTTCGACAACGACGCCGGAAATTTACCCGCGCTCCCGCCCGGGATGGCGCTTCAGGTGGTCGTGCCGGAGATCACGCATACCGTAAAAGAGGGCGAAACTCTTTTGTCGGTATCGCAGAATTACGGGGTCGATCCGCAAACGCTGTGGCGAAACAACATGTTCCTAAACGGCGGAACGGCGATATACCCCGGCGAGACGCTTTATATCAGGACCGTTCGCGAGCCGCTCGGCGTTTTTATGACCGGAGGTTACGCCTACCCCTTCATAACCGCGGAACTGCTCGACCGGTCGCTGCCCTTCCTTTCGGCGCTGATGCCCTTTACCTACGGCTTCACAAAAGAAGGCGGACTTATCCCGCCGAACGACGGTTTTATGATCGCGCCGTGCGAAATATACGGCGTTTCGCCGGTCATGCACCTTTCGACGCTCGACGAAAACGACGTTTTCTCCGTCGAACTCGCAAAGACCCTGCTTTACGGCCCGGAACTGCAGAGAAAGCTCGTCGATTCGGTGATCGCGAATATGCAGAGCAAGGGATATACCTCGCTCGACGTGGATTTCGAATTTTTAGGTGCCGAAAACGCCGGAGCCTACGCGGAATTCGTCGCCTACTGCGCCGGAAGACTGCACCCCTACGGTTACGGCGTGATGACCGCGCTCGCGCCCAAGACCTCCGATCTCCAGCCCGGCGCGCTATACGAAGGACACGATTACGCGCTTTTGGGGGAAGCCGCCGACGCTTTGCTGCTTATGACCTACGAATGGGGCTATACCTACGGTCCTCCGCTCGCCGTCTCGCCTATCGGGCAGGTAAGAAAGGTCGTCGATTACGCGCTTACGCGCATCCCGGCGGAAAAACTCTTTCTCGGCGTGTCGGTCTACGGCTACGACTTCACCCTGCCCTATATAAAAGGCGTCTCGCGGGCGGAATCGGTCTCCGCCCGGCGGGCGCTGGAGATCGCGTACGAGCGCGGAGCGGAAATAAAATACGACGCCGAAGCTCAGGCGCCGTATTTCGATTATTACGTCGGCGATACCCGCCACACGGTATGGTACGAGGACGCCCGGTCCGTCGACGCCAGATTGCGGCTGATGGCGGAAAAAGGGCTTCGCGGCGCGCTGATTTGGAGCCTCAACCGCGAAGGGAACCAGAACCTCGCTACGTTCGGTTCTCTTGTCGACAGATCGCCTTTCAACATACTGTAAAAACGGAAAATCCCCGGCTCCGATGACCGGAACCGGGGAGTTTTTATGCCGTTTTTACGGGATGAACGCTTATACTATCTGATAGGTACCGAGGCAATGTCTTTTGACCATGAGATAGTCGGTCGCGATAACTTTGGTGCCGTTCGAGATCGCGCCCGCGATCGTCCTGACCTCGTCAAGCTCGAAGGTGCCAAGCACCGCGCGTTTGAGCATAAGGTAATCGGTCGCGGTGATCTTGCCGTCCGCCTGAACGTCGCCTTTTACGATGACGGTGTAGGTATCGGCGCCGCATTCGATCTCCGCGAAGGTGGCGATATAACCGTCGACGCCCGCGTTGGTCACGACGGTCAGGTCATCGGCGTTGACGAAGTTGGCAAGGAAGGATTCGACGCTCGTCTCGGGAGCGACGCCGACGATGTAAAGCCTGTCGCCGTCAATAGAATAGCGGCTGCCTTCGGCAAGCTCCGGTACGGGTTCCTCGGGCTTGTCGGGATCGGCTGTGACGGTGACGGTGACGGGCTGGGTGTATACGACGTATTCGCCGTTGTTATAGGTCTTCGTCACACAGCCGAAGATGACCGTCGCGGTGCCGGGTTTAAGACCGGTGACCGTGCTGCCGTTTACGCTGACGACGTTGGAACCGGAAACGACGGAGGCGACTATCGTGCCTTCCGCGGCGGAGGAAACGTTCGCAAAGGTCGTGGCGGTCACGTCCACGTCGGCGCTCTTGCGTTCCATAACGGAGACCGTCGCGGGGGCGTCGAGGAATTTATACATATTCTCGCTCCACCATACGTCGTCGGTGGTCACTCCGGCGGGAGCAGCCATAAAGCCCGCCTCGTTGCCTGCCACGGCGGTGTTGTAATTGGCGTACTGATAGGTCCAGGGCCATACGGTGAAGCCGCGGTCGTTGGCTATCGTGAGGTAGTTCGCTTTAGCGACGTACAGCCAGGGGTTGATCGTACTGTTGACCGCCTGGGAGGAACGCATCATCGAATAGAAGGTCGAAAGAGCTTCCCCGGTCGTCTCGACGGAGATCGGCGGATCGGATCCCTGCGAAAGCTGGGAGAGAAGTCCCGTCGACATGCCCGGCATATTGGCCTGCTGCTGTACCTGGGATACGAAAGTGCCGCTGAAGGAAATGACGTCGATACGGTCTTCCATATCCATCTCCTTGACTATCGCGGAGGTCGTCGGGATGTTATTGGCGTTGCTGCCCTTGAACTCGACGAACACGCGGGTGTTCGTGCCCTGCAAAGCGGTGAGAACCTCGCGCAGAGTCGGGATCGTCTCGTCGGAGAGCTGGCCGGCTTTCGGTCCCTGTTTGTAATAAAGCCTGTACTGTCTGAGCTGGGCGAGGGTGAGACTGTTTACGGCGCCGCTCCCGTTCGTCGTGCGGTCGATCGTGCTGTCGTGCATTATGACTATCTCGCCGTCTTTGGTTATCTCGACGTCGACTTCAACGACGTCCGCGCCGACCTGCGCGCCGTAGACCATCGAGGAAAGCGAGTTTTCGGGGTTGACTGTCGGAGTTCCGCGGTGACCGATCATGATCGGTATGCGCGTCATGGAGTTGCGGCGGAAATGCCTGTTGATACATTCGGTAAGCGCCTGGCGGCTGGAGGTGATGATCCCGTTGGCTCCGGCGGTGACCGCCTTGATCATATCGTTTTCGGAAGAAGCGTCGGCGTAGATCCATACCGACAGTGCGAGCGCCTGGAGCTGACGCACGTTGCGGGTGGTGGCGTGCGAGGTATTAATCACGCAGAAGGTCGCGGGGGCTCCGCGGACGGCTTTGCGGATCTCGCCCGCCTGTTTGGAGGTCATCTCGTCGTTGGGAAGCGTGACTTCAAGTCCGGAACGGATGAACGTCGCCAGACCGCGGGCGTAAGCGAGCACGGTCGCGGAGGAGGATATCACCGTTATATCACGGAACCCCGTCGTGTTGGCTGCCGTCATGATCGTATCGACCTGGGCGTTGGAAGTCACTTTGATGTTGGCGATACACTGGTTCTCGGTGCAGGCGTCGAAGAAATCAACGAAATCGGTGACCTGCGAAGCGTTTACGAGTATGTTCGCCGGTTTTACGGAAGCCTGGAAAGCGGTCTTGTACGCGTCGGTTCCGCTGACCTGCTGGACGTTCGCAACGGCGTTGCGGAGCGGATATGCGTCGTGATCGTTGTTGACGAGCGTGACAGCCGCGCTGCTGTGGGACGGAACGTTTTCCTGTACTACGACCTTGATGTGCTTCACGAGCACCGTCGTGCCGCTTGCGATAAAGCCGAGATAGCCTTTGTCGATCCTGATCCAGGGTTTGGATGAATTCGAGGCGGCGATGGCGGCGAGCTCTTCCTGCGTGGTATAGAAGATCTCCTCGCCGTCGAGTTTGAGCTGGAAGGTATCCTGGAACGCGGAGAAGTTGAGGTTGTGGAACGCCTTGGTCATATCGGCGACGTCGCCGGAGCGGGTTATCATGACCGACCAGCCGTTGTTCACGTTCCTGCCGCCGAACTCAAGACCGTTACTGGTGGTGTTCTGGCGGATACAGCAGTGATAGTAGGGATAATAAAGTCCGTTCGCGTTGGAGATACGGTAGACCGGACCGAACCATCTGTTCGAGTCGGTGGAAATGCGCGCTTCGGACTGGAAGGAGTAGTCGCCGAAATCGCCCAGCCATTCGGGAAGCAGTATGCGGCCTTCGGCGTAAGTTCCGGACACGTTGCCGTATTCAAGCATACCGTCCTTGAGCGCGATCGTTCCGGATATCGCTTTGTACCCGGCGGAGGTAAGATCGCCCGTGGAGGAATAGGACGAGAAATCGTCCTCGAAAAGAACGTATTCGCTGTCGGCGGGGTTCTTCGCGACGACGTAGATCGTCTTCGACTTACCGCCGGAGGTGGCGGTCAGCTTCGTCACGCCCTTTGCCGTGGGCTTGTAAGTCGTTACGGTGATGGCGCCTTTCTTCCAGGTGACGCCGGAAGTGGCGGAAGTGTCGCCGTCAAATACGACTGAATAGTTGGAAAGAGTGATCGTCTGTCCGACGTCGGCGGTTATCGCCGGCGACGTGTTCGTGATGACGACTGTCGCGGCGGCTTCCGTCACGGGGACGAACACCGAAAGCGTCAGAAGCATCGCGACGGTGATCGCTATGCAGATTGCTTTTTTCATTGCGCTTCTCCTTAGAAAGATTTATTTAGATCGACGTTGGAATATTTGTAGACCTGTACAAATTATATTCTAATC
>JAGAAM010000014.1 GCA_017615235.1 Clostridia bacterium | reverse complement strand
GCCGTTGGAATCCGACATCGCAACGACCTTGGCGCCGAGCTGAGTCGCCTTTTCGCAGGCGTAGATGGCGACGTTGCCGGAACCGCTGATGACGACGGTCTTGCCCTTGAAGGAATCGCCCTTCTTTTTAAGCATATTGTCGGTGAAATAGCAAAGTCCGTAACCGGTAGCCTGGGTCCTTGCGAGCGAGCCGCCGTAGGTGAGTCCCTTGCCGGTGAGAACGCCGGAGAACTCGTCGCGGAGGCGTTTGTACTGGCCGAACATAAAGCCGATCTCGCGGCCGCCGACGCCGATATCACCGGCGGGAACGTCGGTATCCGGGCCGATGTACTTCTGGAGCTCGGTCATGAAGGACTGGCAGAAACGCATGACTTCGGCGTCGGATTTGCCCTTCGGGTCGAAGTCGGAACCGCCCTTGCCGCCGCCCATGGGAAGTCCGGTAAGGGAGTTTTTGAATATCTGCTCGAAGCCGAGGAATTTTATGACCGAGGAGCAGACGCTGGGATGGAAGCGGATGCCGCCCTTGTAGGGGCCGATCGCGCTGTTATACTGAACGCGGTAACCGCGGTTTACCTGAACTTTGCCGCTGTCGTCGGTCCAGGCGACGCGGAACTGGATAAAGCGTTCCGGTTCGACAAGGCGCTCGATGACGCCGCTTTCAACAAGGTCGGGGCGTTTTTCCACAACGGGAACGAGGGATTCAAAAACCTCGCCGACCGCCTGAAGAAACTCTTTCTCGCCGGCGTTGCGTTTTTCCACGCGGGCGTAAAGATCGGAAAGATACTGGTTGTTGATCTGCATGATATGACCTCCATAGGATTAAAAAATATGCTAAATTATACTACCGTTTTTCCGGGATTGCAATAATTTTTTGCAGTTTTCATTTGATTTTTTCCAAAGAAATGCGTTTTTTTGCAACGTCGACGTCGATGACGCGCACTTTGATTATATCGCCGACTTTAACGACGTCGCTCGCGCGTTTGACGAATTTATCGCTGAGCTTGCTGATATGCACCAGTCCGTCCTGGTGGACGCCGATATCGACGAAAGCGCCGAAATCCGCGACGTTTCGTACCGTGCCCATAAACTCCATCCCCGCCTTGAGCGAGGAGATGTCCATCGCGTCGGTGCGGAGTATCTGGGGCGGAAGTTCGTCACGCGGGTCGCGCCCCGGTTTTTCGAGCTCGCCGACGATGTCCATGAGCGTCGGCACGCCGACGCCGAGTTCCGAAGCGAGTTTCTGCGCCTGCGCCTCCTCGACGCGTTTTCTAATGCCGTTGATCTGCCTTAAGCGGACGTCTTCCCCGGTGTAGCCGAGTTTTTCAAGCAAAGCGTAGGCGGCGCCGTAGCTTTCGGGGTGGACGGCGGTGTTGTCGAGCACCTCTTTGCTTTCCGGCACGCGAAGGAAGCCGACGCACTGTTTATACGCCTTCTCGCCGACGCCTTTGACCTTTAAAAGTTCCGCGCGTGAGCCGAAACGCGACACCGTCGTGCGGTAGTCGTATATATTTTTGGCGATCTTCGAGTTTATCCCCGCGATGTGCGACAGAAGCGATACCGAAGCGGTGTTGAGGTCTGCTCCGACGCCCGAAACGCAGGATTCGACGACGCCTGAAAGCGAGCTGTCGAGCGCCTTCGGGTCGCAGTCGTGCTGGTACTGCCCCACACCGATCGCCTTCGGGTCGATCTTGACGAGCTCCGCGAGCGGGTCCTGAAGACGCCGGGCGATCGAAACGGCGCTCCTTATCGAAACGTCGTACTGCGGGAATTCCTCCGCGCCTAATTTCGATGCGGAATAGACCGAAGCTCCGGCTTCATTGGTCATTATATAGCTGACCGGACGGTCGAGCTCGTGAAGCAGGTCGGCGACGAATATCTCGCTTTCTTTCGAGGCGGTGCCGTTGCCGATGGAGATTATATCGACTTTGTATTTGCTTATGAGTTTTTTGAGTATCTCTTTCGCTTCCGCCGTTTTGTTCTGGGGAGGAGTAGGGTAGACGACGGTGGTGGCGAGCACGTTGCCGACGTCGTCGACTATCGCGATCTTACAGCCGGTTCGGTAAGCCGGGTCGAAGCCCATAACGTGTTTTCCGCGTACCGGAGGCAGCATAAGCAGGTTTTTGAGGTTTTCGCCGAATACCTTTATCGCCTGCTCCTGAGCCGAAGCGGTGAGCATATTTCTTATCTCGTTCTGAACCGAGGGAGCGATAAGGCGGTCGTATCCGTCCTCGACTGCTTCGCGGACGTAACCGGTGCTGCTGCATTCCCTTCCGGTGAGCGTTTTCGATCTGAGCCAGTCGCATATCTTTTCGCGGTCGACGTCGATCTTTACCGAAAGAATCCCTTCGTTCTCGCCCCTGTCGACGGCGAGTATGCGGTGGGAAGGCATCTTCGCGGCAGGTTCGGAATAATCGTAATACATACGGTAAACGCTGTCGTCCTCCGTCTTCGCCTTCGATACGAGATTGCCGTATTTAGCGGTAAATTCACGGATATATTTGCGGAATTCCGCGTTGTCGGAAACCTTCTCCGCGATTATATCCTTCGCGCCGTTGAGCGCGTCTTCGGCGGTCACGATCTTCTTTTCGGGGTTAAGATATTTTTCGGCTTCCGCTTTGATGTCGACCTTCGGGTCCTGTTCGAGCATAGTCTCCGCAAGCGGAGCCAGACCGGCTTCGACTGCGACGGAAGCGCGTGTGCGGCGCTTCGGGCGGAAGGGGCGGTATATGTCGTCAAGTTCGGAAAGCGTTTTCGCCTTATCGACTGCTTCCTCGATCTCCGGGGTGAGCTTGCCCTGCTCGCCGATTAGGCGCAGGACGTCGGCGCGGCGGGCGTCTAACGCGCGGTAAAACTCCAGCTTTTCGCCGAGTTCGCGAAGTATATCGTCGTTCAACGACCCCGTCGCTTCCTTGCGGTAACGCGCGATGAAAGGTATGGTGTTGCCCTCGTCGATGAGTTTTACGGCGGCGTCCGCCTGAGAAGACCTTATATTGAGTTCCCGGGCAAGTTTTGCGATGATATCCATATTTTTCTCCGTTTATTTCTTTTCGTAAGGGTCTTTCGCGTCGACGAAAGCGGTGTAATACTTTTCGTAAGTCACGAATCCGGGCGCGCTGCCGTTGGGCTTTTTAAGGTTGCGCACGCGGGTGTAATCCACGCCGACGTTGTCGCTTCCCCGCTTTTCGCTGTAGTAGGCGGCAAGCATCGCGGATTCGGTATAATCGGCGTCGGAAGGCTCGATCCCTTCGGCGGAAAGGATCACGTGCGAGCCGTGAAAGCCTTTGATGTGGAACCACAGGTCGTTCTTCGAAGCGGAGCCGGTAAGCGCGTCGTTCTGGCGGTTGTTCCTGCCGACGCGGACGGTAAGGCCGCCGCTCGTGACGAACGTAAGCGGTTTGGAAGCCGGCGTGCGCTTTTTCGGCTTTCCGCCGGAAAACGGGATATATCCGCCCT
>JAGAAM010000232.1 GCA_017615235.1 Clostridia bacterium | reverse complement strand
TCACCTACGCCGCTATGGCAGCCGGATTAGTGCCTTTGATCATCGGCGAAGTGGAATGGACCACCCCGATAATACTCGGCGGATATCGCGCCACCGGTTCGATCGCCGGAAGCATTATGCAGCTTGTCAACGTGGCTGCAGGCGTGCTTATCTATATCCCGTTCGTGAAGCTGCTTGACAGACAGTCCGACGAGACCGCGAAAGAGACCTATATATCCTTCCTTGAATTCTTCAAAAAGAACGAAAAAACGCTTGCCGGCACACGCCTGACCGACCTTGACAACGAATACGGCGGATTTGCGAAAGCGCTCACCGCCGACCTGCGCCACGGTATCAGAAAAGGCGTCGTGCTCGCCTACCAGCCGCAATATAACTACGCCGGCGAATGTATCGGTGCGGAGGCGCTCCTGCGCTGGGAACATCCGGTCCACGGATCTCTTTATCCCCCGCTTATATTCAAGCTCGCCGAAGAAGGCGGATTCCTTTCCGAACTGGAACAGAAAGTGTTCGAACGCGCGCTGCTCGACCGCAAAAAGCTTAGCGAAAAGTTCGGCGAAGGAATAAAACTTTCCGTAAACGTCACCGGAACGACCGTCACCACCCCGCAGTTCATCGAATTCTGCCGCATTATGCAGCGCAAATACGGTCTTGACAAAAACGTATGTCTCGAAGTGACCGAGCAGACCGCTCTTTCGCTCAACGAGGACGGCGTAAAGGCGCTGAACGAACTCCGGTCGATGGATCTCCTTCTTGCGATCGACGATTTCTCGATGGGACAGACCTCGCTCCACTACCTTAAAGACAGCCTGTTCGATTATATCAAGCTTGACGGCTCGCTTGTCACCGGGCTTGCCGAGGACAGCAGTTACCGGAACATCGTCGCTTCAATAACCGGTCTTGCCGAATCGCTCGGCATGATCGTGCTCGCGGAATTTGTCGAGACCGCGGAACAGCGCGAGATACTCCACTCCGTCGGCTGCGACTGTTATCAGGGATATCTTTACTCCAAAGCGGTATTCTTAGACGAATGACCGAATATAAACCAAAAAAGGCCTCCGGTTTTAAAGCCGGAGGTCATTTTTAATCCCACATATATTCAAGCGACGATATCGGGTCTTCGTTTTCCAACAGCGTCCTGCCGTTTGCCGTCAGTGAATAACTTGTTTTCAAAGTGACGGATTCCTTGATATACCGGTCCATGTTGCCTTTCACCGGAGCTTTAAGCTCGTGGCCTCCTTCGCCTTCGATATTCAAAGTGAACACGGCATCGCCGTTCTTTACTACGATCCTGTCTTTGCTTATCAAATCGGCTTTCGCACGGTTATAAGTGCATATGCTGTACTCGCGGTCGGGAGTCCTTATAAAGCAGAGCACGCCGGTGAAACGGATGAACCCGAAAAGCGGTATCGTCGCTATCGCCACAGTGACGCTCGCGCTTTCACCGACCGAATTATACCAGATATAGCGGCTTGGAAAATTCTTTCCGCTGTCGCCCTCTATATAGCCCGGAGAGCCGGTGAAAGTTACGGTTTTACCGTTCACTTCAAGCGTTCCGTCAAGCGTGTGATACATCGAATATATCTCGTGGCGGCATTCGAGCGGAAGATGTGAAAACGGACCCATCACCTTTGTTTTCAAAGGATGGAACTCGCCCGCCGTCAGCCTGCCGGTGACCGTCAGCCCGCCGGTATGCACGTCAAAATCAAAAACTCCGCCGTCGGCATTGAAAGAACCGGTATCGCTTATCAGGAACGAGCCCTCGTCAGTGATGATCTGAAGCATCTTCCCCTCGTTGGCGAAGCTGTCGATGCAGGCGAAAACGAATCCGCTGTCGCTTATGAATTTGTAATACTTGCCGTAAAACCTGTTTTTCATACGGAGGCCGCTCCGTATTTTCTCTTTTTATATATCAGATAAGCCGCCGTCAAAAGCGCGATCGTCGCCGCGAAAAAGATAAAAGACGCTGTTTTTGCCGTTTTCATGACAGTTCCGCCTTTCATCTGCGGATATATAATCTCGACGGTTCGGTCTCGCCTTCGCCGAGCGAAAAACAGTAAAACTCCCAGCCGTAACGCTCGTAAAACCCGGTGTGATCGGTAAGAAGATATACCGGCGTTATTCCCTTTTCTTTAAGGTCGGATACCGCTTTATCGAGCAGTTTACCGGCGATGCCGCGTTTGCGGTGCGCTTCGTCGGTATAGACCGCGCATATATTCGGACAAAGGTCTTTCCTCTCGTGAAAATCGTTTTCTATTACCCCGAGTCCGCCGACGACGGTTCCGTCTTTGAGGCAGAGGTACCAGCCGTATTCGGTGTTTCCGGAAAGGTAGTCCCTCATACATTCAAGATACGCTTCCTTCGGGACGCCCCATTTGGAGGAAAACCACTCTGCGGCGGTTTCAGCCAGATCAGGTCTTTCGCGCAAAGTTATAAATTCATATATCGCGCCTGTGTTTTCAGACATTTCGCAGTTAATCTCCCCGATGATATAATGATCCGCCGGTTTTTATCATTATATCATGCAAATAATCATTTTTCAATGCCCGGTTTTTGATGTTTTTAGCGTAAACCTATTGCAAAAAAAGACTTTATGGTATATAATAGTGTAGTATGAATAAAGAAACTTTCTTATTTCAAGGAGAATAATAATGATATACGAAAACGTTCTCGATGCTATCGGACACACACCCATGATA
>JAGAAM010000231.1 GCA_017615235.1 Clostridia bacterium | reverse complement strand
ACGCGAGCTTTTACGAAAAGACAGCCAGTACCGCGTGGTCGGATTCATCGACAGCGACCCCGAAAAGTCCGGCAAAAGGATCCAGGGCATAAAAATATACGACGAAAAAGAAGTCAACGCCGACTTTCTGAAAGCCCTCGGCGTCGATACCGTCATAATCGCGATCCCCTCCGCCTCCCCGGCGAAGAGGGGCGAATTCGCCAGGTTCTACGCCAATTTCGGATATAAAGTCCGAATATACGAATATTCAATGAGCCGCGACGAGGCCGGGTCTTCCGTCATGCGTGACGTGCGGATCGAGGACCTTCTCGGCAGGGACGTCGTTAAGCTCGACATCAGCAAATTCAAGGAGACAGTCAAGGGCAAATGCGTGCTCGTCACCGGCGCGGGAGGAAGCATAGGCAGCGAACTTTGCCGCCAGATAGCCTCCGCCGATCCCGGCAGGCTCGTGATGCTCGACGTTTACGAGAACACCACCTATAACATACAGCAGGAGCTTCGCCGCAAATACGGCGGCGCGTTGAAGCTTACCACCGTCATAACCACTATCTGCGACGCCGAGGCGATCGACAGAGTGTTCGGCAAATACCGTCCTGACATCGTTTTCCACGCCGCGGCGCACAAACACGTCCCGCTTATGGAGGACGCCTGCCGCGAAGCGGTGCTGAACAACGTCTTCGGCACCTATAACGTCGTCAACGCCGCCGAAAAATACGGTGTTACGAAGATGGTCTCGATCTCCACCGACAAAGCCGTCAACCCGACGAACATCATGGGCGCGACGAAGCGGCTTTGCGAGATGATACTTTTAAGCAAATCCGATTCGACCACCGATTACGTCGCCGTAAGGTTCGGCAACGTTTTAGGCTCCAACGGGTCGGTCATCCCGCTGTTCAAAGAGCAGATCGCCAACGGCGGCCCCGTGACGCTGACCGACAAGCGCATAGTCCGCTACTTTATGACGATCCCGGAGGCGGTCAGCCTTGTCCTCGAGACCGAGACGATCGCCGCAGACAGCGAAATATTCGTCCTCGATATGGGCGAACCGGTAAAGATTTTAGACCTCGCCGAAAGCCTTATCACCCTTTCGGGGTTCCGTCCCTATAAGGACATCGATATCATCGAGGTAGGTCTCCGTCCCGGCGAAAAGCTTTACGAAGAATTACTTGTAAAGACCGAAGGACTTATCAAGACCGACAACCAGAAGATATTCATCGACCGCGACACTCATCTTATGCCCGCGGAACTTGAAGAAAAGCTTAAAATCCTGCGCGAGGCGTGCGATACCTGCGACAACGACAAGATACGCGATGCGGTCGCCTCCGTCGTGCCGACATATACGCCTACGGACAACACAGAAAGCCGCAGGAACGCGTCGCACCTCAGCTGCGCTTCCATGGAGAACAGATAAAATGAACGAAAACGGCAACAACGCTGTCGAAACACCGGAAAACAAACCGGAAAACGGCAAAAAGAATCTTATAAAAGAATTTCTGCGCTACTGCGTGGCGGGAGGCGTTGCGACGCTTTTCGATTACGCGGCTTTCGCGCTGCTCTTCTACGTCCTGCTCCCTGACGATATGGGGAACGTGATCCTCTTCGGCGCGGAACCGGGCGGGATGTTCGACTGGGACGTCCGCTCCACGATAGCGCAGGCGGTCGGATTCATCGTCGGACTTACCGTCAACAACCTTATCTCGATATTCTTCGTATTCAAAACGAAAGAAAAGAAATCCCGCGGTAAAAACGTCCGCGCGTTTATCGAATTTTCGGTCGTCGGTGTGATCGGTTTCATCCTTTCCGTCGCGTTTTTACAGCTCGGATGCCGCATATTCGGGCTCGATCCTAACGTGAAGAGCCTCGGCGTGATGCTTATTAAAGCCGCGGTCACCGCCGTCGTCTTCGTCTGGAATTATATCGGAAGAAAATTCTTTGCAAACAAATCCAAATGATCTCTCCGGTTTTTCATTATTCATTATTGCGCCAAAGGCGCAAACCTTAACAAAGGAGTCCACTATGAAAAAAACGATCCGTTCCCGCATAACGGCGATCGCGCTCGCGGCGATATTCGTTATCGCGCTGATGCCGTTCGGCGTGTTCACCGTCTCGGCTTCGACGCATATGCACAAGACGGTCTTCTCGACAGGTTTCGAGACCGATCCGTTCTCCGGCACCAATTCCTGGTACCAGTATGACTTCGACGGCGACGGCCATACCTGGGTACGCTTGGAAACCGTAGACGCGCACAGCGGCAGTTACGTTATGACTTCGGAATCCTGGGCAGGCGAAGCGCTTAACCCGAACAACCGCCTCTGGACGCCTTATTTCGACGTTCCGGCGGCGGGACACACGACGCTCACCTTCTGGGCGAGAGGCACCAACTCCTCCTATTATCAGGAGCACATTCTTCCTTCTTACGCGTATGCCGGAGATGCGCTCGTTCCGCACCAAATAAGCGAATTTGTGACGAATTACGAATGGACGCAATACTCCGTCGATCTCACGAGGTTTGCGGGGAGACGGATATCGATCTGCTTCCTGCACTATAACTGCACGGATCAGAACCGCATATACCTCGACGACGTCTCGATAGAGAACGATTTCACCTACGCCGTAAACGACGGGCTCGGTGAGATCATAAACAACTCCGAACAGGATCTTACCTTCATCTCCGACGCGGAATACGGCTGGAAATCGTTTTACGATCCGACTTTCGGCAGCTATTACGTAAGAAGCGGCAACGAGGGGATGCACAATTCGATCTCCTCCATGCAGACGACGGTGAACTTTTACGCGCCCACGACGGTCACCTTCGATTACATGGCGATGGGCGAGAGCAACCAGTACATCGTCTACGATTCCTGCGTTTTCGCGGTGGACGATATCGAGGCGATGTCAGTCGGCAGGCAGGAAGGCGAGGGATGGAAGACCTACGCCGCGCAGATCCCCGCCGGAACGCATACGCTGACCTGGACCTATGCCAAAGACAAATCGAATCATCCGAAAGGCGACTTCTTCGCCGTTAAAAATCTGCAGTTCGGCATACGCACGTACGACTTAAAGATCGCCGGGACAACCGTTACGAACGCCAACGCGTTCGATATTCTGGAAAACGGTGTGTTCTCCTACGACTACACGAGCAACGTGCTTACGGTAAACGGAGACTACACCTTAAACGGCTCGAGCGCCGCGATAATCGAAAGCTATATCGAAGACCTTACGATCTACGTCGCGAAACGCTCCCGCCTCACCAGCAACGACAACTGGTCGGCGCTTATTCTCCACGACAGCACGACGATAGCCAGCGACGGCAAATCGCTTGTGATCGAGAACAAAGGCGACGGCGACGGAATATACTTCACGGCGAACGGAAAAACGCTGACGGTTTACCAGACCTACCTCTACGCGAAGGGCGCAAACGGCATCAGCGCTTCGGGCTACGTCACCAACAAGCTCGACCTGCGTTACGCCGGGATAAGCGCCCACGCGACGGCGAACTACGGTTACGCCATTCGCTATTTCGGCGGCGGAGCCGATATGGTCGGCTGCCATTTCAGCGATTACCTCAGTTATATCGATTCGACCAACGGCGTCGCCTGCAACCAGTACGGCGAACCGTTGAAGGACGCTTATATCTCCACAGACGAAGTGAACCTTTACGGCTACGTTTATAAAGATCCGTTCAACGACGGGCTTAAAGGCGAAGTTGTGTCTTTCGACCCGTTCGATCCCGAAAACTTCGACGAGTGCGAAAACTTCACCAACGACCACACCGAGGCGATGACCTACGCCGACGGATACGTCTGCGGTTTCGACTTCGACGGTTATTATTTCCGCTCCGCTTTCTGCGGCAATCCTTATCAGAGCGAGGAAACGAAGTATGTCGGGCAGATATTCGATCCCGAAAGGTTCACGGTCACGGACTGCGCTTACGATTACAATACGGAGCAACTCTATTCACTCGTTTACGACGCAAGCGACTACTGCCAGTATATCTACGTCACGAAAAACGTGGAGACCGGCGAATCGAAAAAGCTCTTCAAAACGCCGGTCTGGCTCGAATCCATCGATTTCGACTATGAAGGCAATCTCTGCGCGATCGCTTATGAAGAATCGGATTTCTTCTTCGTCACGCTGAACAGGAACGACGGCAAGATCATAGACTCCGTCTATTTCCTCGGTGAAGCGCCGGAGTTCGTTCCCTACGTTTTTTATAGCTCGAAAGTTCCGATACGGCTCACTTACGATTCGGCGACCGGATGCTTCTACGTCGGCGCCGACGACGAGAACGGAACGCAGATCTTCTGCCTCGACTGGTACGGGCATTACAGCCATTGCTTCACCACCTTCGCGCAGGCGTTCGGCAAAGATATGCTCACCTACACCGCTCTGTTCTCGGTCCCTGACGTGATAATCTCGCCCTATTACATCTATTCGTGGGATTTCGAGGAAGGCGATCCTTACATAGCCGAGAACGACGGATTCACCTTCGACGAAACCAACGGGAACAGATTCTCCTACGATAACGACAGTTCGCTCGCCTTCAACGGAAGCGGATATATCACTTCGCGGAAGAAAGACAACGGCAAATCGTACGCTATGGCGGCCACACCCTTATTTGACCTCTCCTCCTCTCCCGAGGAACTCATAGTCCGTATTTCGAGCGAGGACGAAGACAAGCTCCAGAACTTCTCGATATACGTTAGCACGAGCGACGATTTTGTTTGTATCGCAAGCCACGTCGAAGCGGCGTTCGGTTATCACACATACAGATACGATCTCTCCGCTTTCGCCGAAAAGAGGATACAGTTAGTATTCTTCCACGAATACAACGATACGAACGGGTTTTTAAGCATCGATAACGTCGAGCTCCGCTACAAACGCCAGAGCGATGAAAGGCGCGGCGACGTCGACGGCAACGGCATTATCGAAGCGAAGGACTACCTTATGACGAAACGCGCGGTGCTCAAATCCTTCCAGCTCGACTCCGATCAGGAATACCGCGCCGATATCGACGGCAACGGCGCAGTCGAAGCGTCCGATTACCTCAAGATCAAGCGGCACGTTCTCGGTACTTATACGATCGAGGGCTGGGACGAAAAGTAATAATGCATAGAAAAAAGAAGGGCGGAACGCCGAGTGTTCTTAAGGACACTCGGCGAACGATGTGTTCCGCTGACAGCGGAACGTGATGTACGGCTGCGCCGAATGATGCGCCCTTCGGGCATGATGTGCGCCTTCGGCGCGTGAGCGGAACACATCACATCATTTTGCGGCAAAGCCGCAAAACATCATT
>JAGAAM010000230.1 GCA_017615235.1 Clostridia bacterium | reverse complement strand
GCTTTGACTATTGTATCGATCGGGCTCCGGTTTTCTACCGGCCGGAAGTACTGCCATACGATCACGGCGATCCAGTATATCTGCATCACCAGTAATATGTTTTCGCTTTTATTCGGTTTTTCCGGTAGGATGACCTGCGTCAACTGTTTCGCCTCCCGTCTGTTGATTTTTCTAGAACCCGCCTCATTGCTTTTCCGTTTTTGACGGTATCGTGGTTTTCTTTCGCCAGGGCCAACGCTGCCGAGGCAAAGGAACGGCGGGCTTTTTCGTCGTATAATGCGCTTTCAAGCACGTCGCGAATACCGTTTTCACATGTCGCGCAAAAAGCGGCGCTATGCTCTTTGACGTAACGTACCGCCTCGCAGGAATCCGGCGCGAACACGAGGAAAGGGACCCCGGAAGCGCAAAGATCCGGGATCTTTGTGGAAAAAGCGTAACGCGCGTCGGTCTTGAAATAGTCCTCAAAGCTTTCCGCGTGGATGAGAAGTCGGCTTTCGGAGATAATACGGCGAACCTCGGAATAATCTACGACTCCTTTGTATCTTATCCCGCGTGCGTTCTGGAGTTCATCCTTCACGGCGTCGTCCGGACATCTCCCGTATACGTCGAGATAAAGATCCGGACCGATCTCCTGCAGAGCCTCGCCGATCTTTATCAGCGACCGGTGCCGCCCTACGCCGAGATTGCCCGCGTAGGTGACGCGCCAAGGCTTTTCGGCGTTGACGGCATCGACTGCTTCCATATCCGTCGAGGGATAGATGACCGTCGATTCGGTCCCGTATTCGCCGTCGTAAAGCTTTTTAAGCCCTTCGCAGTTGTAAACGCAGCAGGCGCATTTTTTCATAAGTCCTTTGAACCTGCGTTTGAAACGTGCGTGAAAGATCCTGTAAGCGATACCGGGTTTTGCGTTCCTGCTCATATAGTCGTAGTTTTTAAAACGGTAATCCTCGGTGTTGTAAACGACTATCGGTATACACAACTTTTTGCCGATCGCTTCCGCTATCGTCAAAAGCAGTGCGCTGTCTCCCGCCTGGAGCAAAACGACGTCCGGCTTTTTTTCTTTCGCCCAGCGAACGATAGCTTTGCGTTCGATAAAAGCACAGTCCCATGCGATATCGCGCAGAAGCATATTTCTTGCGTTTTTGATCCGCTTTGCGCCGGTAACGGCGCTTTCGTCCCCGCCGCCGAGCGTCGAAAACGATCCCTTGAGAGTCCTGAGCGAGCGAACTATATCCTCGTTGGTAACGCGCAGAGTATCGCTGCACAGCCGTTCGGCACAAACTTCGCCGGAAGTGTATATTTGGTATAATTCTTTGTCTTCAACTCCGGCAAGAAGGTTCAAAAGCGTGCGCCCGTTGGAATTTCCGTGGGACAGCGCGTTTGCCGATACGATAAGGATCTTCATCAATATTCTCCGTTTTTGTATTTACGGATCCCGCTTTTCATAAGTATATACGCCTGCTTCGCGGTGTACTTTCCGGCAAAAAGCCCTTTCTTTCTGACGCAGTACTGCAGGCAGAGGAGTTTGCTGAATCTATGCGACAGGAAGTAGAAAAACAACCCTTTGTCCATAAAGTATTTGTCGTTGTATCCGGAAAACCAGCTCGATTCCTCAAAAGTCACGCTGCCGATCTTCACCGGCGCACCGTAAACTTTTACGCCGGATCTGATAAGGTCCGCGATGAACAGCGAATCCTCGCCGCTTGAATACTTCGCTCCGCCTCCGAAAAGCAGGGAAAAGTAGATCCCTTTTTCGCGCAGGACGCTTTTGCGGATCGCAAGCCGGGGCGCGCCGTATTTCAGACAGTTGTACCAGCGGATGCGCTTCCATTTCGTGTTGAGATCCGGCGGGATAGTATCGGGTATCGGGACCACGTTGAAGGTGATCGCGTCTGCTTCCGGGTGTTTTCTGAACTCGTCGAGTATTTTTTCTTCGTAGCCGTCGTCATAGATCACGTCGTCGTCCGCAAAAAGCAGTATATCGGCGTCTGCGCGCATGATGATATCGTTGCGGTTCAGCCCGACTCCGCGGTCGTCACGCGAATAAACCTTTACGGTGTGACCGTTAAAAACGTATTCTTTGTATCCGTTTGCTCCGCACTGGTTGCCGACGAGCGCGTCAGACGAAAGATTCATCCTTTTAAAAAGCGAATCTCCTTCCGGCATATTCATCGTGACCGCAAGCACCTGAAGCGTCGCGGCTCTTCTTTTATCAGCCATTCAGTAACTCCGTCAGCATTCTGATCTGATTATTTACGTTGTGACCGGACTCGCGCACAGAGCGGTTCATTGCTTCGCGATCCGGTTCTTCCCGGTTGCCGGCAGTAACGGCGTCCGCCCATATTTTCGCGTCCCCCAACGGCAGGAATACCACGTTCCCGGTAACGTTAAGCGACGGGGAAAGCGTATCCGAGCAGTAGGCCTTTACTCCGCAGGACTGCGCCTCCAGCGCGGCTATACCGAACCCTTCGAAAACAGAAGGGAAGAGGAAACAGTCAAAAGCAGGAT
>JAGAAM010000229.1 GCA_017615235.1 Clostridia bacterium | reverse complement strand
CTCGATTCCGGGCTTTCGATACTCGACAAGATGCTTAAGGAGACCGAGGCTTCGGGCTCGAAGATCCTCTCCGGCGAGAACGCGTTCAAGCTTTACGACACCTTCGGGTTCCCGATAGACCTTACCAAAGAGATCACCGAGGAAAAGGGCATCGAGATCGACGAGGAAGCCTTCCGCGCGCTTATGGCAGATCAGAAAAAACGCGCGCGTGAAGCGAGAGCGAACATCGACGCAGGCTGGGCAGGCGACGCGCTTGCGATGATCGACAAGACCAAAGCCACCGAATTCGTCGGATATACCGATTACGAATGCGACTGCAATATCGAATACATCATCTCCGAAGGCGAGGATAACGCCTTCCTCACCGGCGGGAAAGCGACGGTCATAACCGATAAAACTCCGTTCTACGCCGAAAGCGGCGGACAGGTCGGCGATACCGGTTTTATCCGCACCAAAAACGGCGTTTTCGCCGTCAACGACACGAAGAAGACACCGGAAGGACAGTATCTCCACACCGGTCATATCGCCGAAGGCAGTATCGAAAAAGGTCCGGCTCACGCCGAGATCGACCGCGAACGCCGCGACGCGATCCGCCGCAACCATTCCGCACTCCACCTTCTCCAGGCGGCTCTGCGCAAGCATATCGGCACCCACGTCGAGCAGGCGGGTTCCTACGTCGACGCCGAGCGCGGCAGGTTCGACTTCACGCATCTTGCTGCTCTCACCACCGAAGAGATCATCGCCGTCGAGGACGAGGTGAACGCGCAGATACTCAATAACCTCCCGGTCACTACCGATATAATGACCCCCGACGAGGCGCGCGCTCAAGGCGCGATGGCGCTCTTCGGCGAGAAGTACGGCGATAAAGTACGCGTCGTATCGATGGGCGATTTCTCGAAAGAACTGTGCGGCGGTACTCACGTCTCCGCCACCGGATGTATCGGACTGTTCCGCATACTCGGCGAATCTTCCGTCGCCGCCGGCGTCAGAAGGATCGAATGCTCCACCGGATTCAATTCGCTCCGCCTCTGCCGTTCGGAATCCAATATGCTGGAAGACATCAAACGCGCCGTCAAAGCCACCACGCGTGAAGAGATCGTTCATAAAGCCGAACAGCTCCACGAGGAGATCAGAAAAGACCGCCGCACCATCGAGGATATGCAGCGCAAGCTGATCGACGACGCGATCAAAGGCGCTGTCGGGAACGCTACCGATATAAACGGCGTCAAGTTTATCAAAGGCAATTTTGCAAACGTCCCCGCGGACGTGCTCCGCGCTTCCGTAGACGACATCGTCGCCCGCGAGAGCGGCGCTTACTGCCTCTTCGGCATCGAATCCGAAGGCAAGGCTTTGTTCGTCGCCGGATGCGGCGCGGAGGCTCTCAAACGAGGCGCTCACGCCGGGAACCTGCTTAAAGAGATCTCGCCGATCGTCGGCGGAGGCGGCGGCGGCAGACCGAACAGCGCGTCTTCCGGCGGCAAAGACCCGTCGAAGATCGCCGATGCTATCGAAGCGGCCGTTGAAGTCATAAGGTCATAGATAAAATAAAGGAGAGTCAAAATGGATTGTCTTTTCTGCAAAATCGTTAAAGGCGATATCCCGTCCGCGAAGGTATATGAGGACGAAAACGTCTACGCTTTCAAAGACATCAACCCGAACGCGAAGGTACACGTACTCGTCGTGCCTAAAACGCATATCGATTCGATAGACAAAGTGAACGCCGATAATATCGCCGCCGTTGCCGAAGTGATGAAGGCTATCCCGGTGATAGCCGGTATCTGCGGACTCGAAAACGGCTACCGCGTGATAACCAACGTCGGCGAAGACGGAGGTCAGACCGTAAAACATCTGCATTTCCATATTCTCGGCGGCGAGAAACTGCCGGTCAAGCTTGCATAAAAGGGGTATTTTAAAATGAAAACAATGAAGATCGATCCCAAAACCTATCATTACTATCCGCTCAACGTCGCCGGCGTAAAGCGCGATCTCCCCGTTTGTAAGGTCAACGATGACCTTTATATCGGCGCGTTCGTTATTTTCGGCGATATGGAACTCACCACCGCCTGCGCCCGGGCGCTTTGCGACAAGCTCCCGGAACACGACGTTCTTATCACCGCCGAGGCGAAGGGCATCCCGCTTATATGCGAGATGGCAAGGCTCACGAAAGCAAAAAGATATATCGTCGCCCGCAAAGCCCCGAAGCTTTATATGAAAGACCCCATTTCCTTCCAGGTGCGTTCGATCACCACGGCGAGACAGCAGACGCTTTATCTCGACAAGGTCGACGCCGACTATATGAAAGATAAACGCGTCGTCATCGTCGACGACGTCATCAGCACCGGCGAATCGCTTTACGCGATCGAACAGCTCGTCAATTCTGCCGGAGGCAATATCGTAGGCAGGATGGCGATCCTTGCTGAAGGCGACGCCACCGAGCGCGACGACATCGTCTATCTCGAAGAACTTCCGTTGTTCGTCCCCGAAAAGTAAACCTGCTTTATGTTCAAAAACCGCGCACTGGCGGCGCTGTCCTGTTTTTTCGTCCTCGGCGT
>JAGAAM010000228.1 GCA_017615235.1 Clostridia bacterium | reverse complement strand
GCATCTTCTGACGCTGTTAAGCTGCAATACTGTAAGTCCGGTCTTTTCGGGGGAGGTGCGTTTGCGCCGTTCGAGCACTTTAAGATCGGAGGACAGGATATAGGTGTCGCCGGCTATCCCGGTGGCGAAGCAGGGCTGTTCCTCGATTATCTCGACGGCGACGGTGGAAGGCAGATCGCGTTTTATCGTCACTTCTCCGACAAACGGAAGCGTGCATTCGATCTTTTCCGCGGTCTTGTCGGCGTCGAAGAAGAAGATGTTGTCGCCCATTTCCACGGGCACGAGTCCGACTATCTCCTCTTCCGTGTATTTCGTGTTTCCGGTGACCGTGATGGTATCGACGCGGAGGAATACGGCGAAACAGACGCCGACGAATATCAAAGATACCGCGACGAAAAGAAGGACTATCATAACGGTACGACGCGTGTGTTTCTGACGCCGGCGGCGCTGAGTATCGAAAACGTTCGGGTTTTTACGTGTAAAACGCTGCTGTTCCAACCTTATACCTCCTTTCTTATATTTACTGCCGTTTTTATTTCTTCAAAAGTTCAAGCGCGTTGTCGACTATCAGTTCGACAGAGTTAGGCATCGCGAAATTGGCGATGCTCGCCTGCATACGGCGGCGTTTGTTGGGATTGGAGACGAGATCCTTAACGGTATCGACGAGCTTGTCGCCGGTGATCTCGCTTTCGCGGTAAACTATCGCGGCGCCGGCGTCGGCGAGCAGCCGCGCGTTCTTATACTGATGATCCTCCGTGACGTGCGGGCTCGGGATGAGTATCGCGGCGCATCCGCGCAGCGCAAGCTCCGAAAGCGTCATGGCTCCGGCGCGGCAGATTATAACGTCAGCGGCGGTCTGGCGCACAGCCATATCGTAGATGTATTCGCTTATTTCGAGGTTTTTCTTGTCGTAAAATCCCTTTTCCTTTGCGATCGCGTTGAACTTTTCGTACCCTACCCTGCCGATCGCGTGGCAATGGCGGATGTTCTGCGGGCCGGTGTATTTTTCCATAAGTTCAAAGGAAAGCCCGTTCACAAAATCGGCGCCCATACTTCCGCCGTAGGAGAGGATGAACGGTTCGTCGTCCTTCAAGCCGAGCTTTTCGCGCGCTTCGGAACGCTGAAGCCTGTCGACGATGACGGGATTGCCGGTAAGCACGAGTTTTTCTTTTACCGCCGGATCGAAGTATTTTTCGCTGCCGTCGAAGGAGATGCATATCCTGTCGGCGTACTTTGAAAGCATCTTCGTCGTCATTCCGGGGAAGGCGTTCTGCTCGTGTATAAGCGTGGGTATGCCGAGCTTCGCTGCGGCTTTTACCGTCGGCCAGCTGACGTATCCGCCGGTCCCGATGACGAGGTCGGGTCTGAACGCCTTGATTATCTTTTTCGCCTCGTGCACGGAAGTGACCGCATGATAGGCGGATTTTACGTTTTTAAGCGTCAGTTTGCGGGAAAAGCCGCTTACTTCTACAAATCTTATATCATAACCGGCTTTCGGAACGAGCGTGCTTTCTATGCCTCGTTCGGTGCCGATAAACATTATTTCGACATCTTTAACGCGGCCGCGGATCGTTTCGGCGATATTCAGCGCCGGATTGACGTGACCGCTCGTGCCGCCTCCGCAAAGAATTACTTTCATCAGACTGTGTCCTTTCTTATCAAACCTGTTCCGTGAAGGAATAACGCGAGATCGAGAGAAGAACGCCCATCTCGACCATCAGCAGTACGAGCGAAGTGCCGCCGTAACTGAAGAACGGAAGGCTTATACCGGTGCTCGGGAAGGAGTTGGTAACGACCGCGAGATTGAGTATCACCTGCAGAACGACCTGAAGCGTTATGCCCATCGCGACGAGCGAGCAGAAGCGGTTCGGCGCGTTCTGAGCGATATGGTATCCGCGGTAAGCGAACACCGCGAACAGCGTTTTAACGCATAGAACGCCGAAGAATCCGAGTTCCTCGCAAAGTATCGCGAAGATATAGTCGTTCTGAGGTTCCGGCAGGTAGCCGTGCTTCTGGTTGCTCTGTCCGAGTCCCAGTCCCCAGAAACCGCCGGAACTTATCGCGTACAGCGACTGCATCGGCTGCCAGCCTTTGCCGCCGCTCTGCGCGGTCATATAGTTTTCGGGGTGTTCCCAGATCTCCAGCCTTGTGAAGACCTGAGGCACCAGTTTTTCGGTAATGCCTCTTCCTATCGTGAGGAAGAACGCGCCGACGGTCGCCAGAGTACCGCCCGCGGCGGCGAGATAGATCCACTTCGTTCCGGAGATCCATATCATCATAAGCATCAACAGCAGTATGATTATCGTCGCGGAGGCGTGGTTCTGCAAAAGCGTGGAAAGCGCGGCGGGAGCCGCCAGCAGAAGCAAAGGAAGAATGCCTTTACGCAGACTTCGTATATCGGCAAGATGGTCGCTTATATAGGTCGCCATCGACAGAACGAGGAAGAATTTCAAAAGCTCGGAGGGCTGGAATTCAAGTCCTAAAAAGTTGAACCAGCGGGTCGCGCCGTTCTTCGTCTCGCCGAACCATCTGACGGCGAAGTTGAAGACGAGCGCGATGAAATATCCGAGGTAGGCGAACCTTTTGATATAACGGTAGTCGATCCTCGCGACGATCGCCATTATGACTATCCCGGCGAGCACGAAGATTATCTGCTTGCGCGCGAAGAAATAGGAATCGCCGTAACGCTGTTCGCCTACTGCGTAGGATGCCGAAAAGACCATTACCGAGCCGATACACACCAGCGCGATAATGACGATGAGCAAAGGCCGGTCGACCTCGCCGATGATCCTGTAAATACGGTTGGCGGTGTTTCCCTGCTTGCGGACCTTTTTGACTTTATTCGGTTTTACTGCCTCTTCCGCAGGCGTGATTTCGCCTTCTTCGGAGGTTTTCGGTTCGAGGTCTTCTTTTACCATCGGACAAACACCTTAAAAACAGTTTACGTGAGCAAATAATAGGTAAGGAACGCGAAAGCGGTAGTGAAAGCCGAGAATACGGCGACGATCTTCACCTCGCTCCACCCGCATTTTTCGAAATGGTGGTGGATCGGGCTCATTTTGAAGATACGTTTCCCGGTCAGTTTGAAGGAAGCGACCTGAAGTACCACCGAAAGCCCTTCGATGATCCAGATAAAGCTTACCGGGAGGAGCAGGAATTCGAAACCGGTCATCATTATTAGGCTTACGATGAACCCGCCGAGAAACAGCGATCCGGTATCGCCCATAAATATCTTTGCCGGGTGGAAATTGAATATCAGGAACGCGAGCAGAGCGCCGATAAGCGCCGCAACGAAGATATAGGTGCTGTAAAATACCTCTTTATTGAGCAGGAAGAAGATATAAAGCATCACGCAGTCGATCATCGCGATGCTCCCTGCGAGCCCGTCGATGCCGTCGGTGAGGTTGGCGCAGTTGATTATATAAACGATGGCGAGGAGCATCAGAACGTAGTAGAACCATCCGAGTTCCAGTTTCGCTCCCCAGGGGAAGTCTATCGCCGTGCCGATGCCGATCCGGTAATTCATAAAATATAGGTATCCCGCCGCAGCGAGGAATTGAAGTATCAGCTTTTGGATGGCGGAAAGCCCTTTGTTGCGCTTTTTGAAAAGTTTTATGTAGTCGTCGATGAATCCGATAAGCCCGTTGAGGAGAGGGAGCATCATTACGCACAAAAGCATATCCGTTATATCGTGGAACGGGTCTTCGGTACTTCCTTCGTTCATTGACCCGGAGAACCTGTAGATAAGCGCTCCGACCGCGATCGCGATAATACAGGCGACTATGAATATCACTCCGCCGAGATTGGGAGTACCCTCCTTGACTTTGTGCCATGAAGGCCCGATCTCCAGGATCTTCTGACCGAGCTTGACTTTACGCAGGATCGGTATGAATATCTTGAAGAGTATTACGCCTATCGCAAGGGCGGTAAGCGCGGTTATGGCGGAAATGATATATTCGTTCATAAGCTCTCCTGTTTTTTTAAACTATGCAGTCAAACAGCCGCATCCCGTTGCTTGCCTTGTAGAGCACGACGTCGCCGGGCCTTATTATCATTTTCAGGAATTCTTTAAGTTCCTCTCCCCTGTCGGCGGGGAACATATAGACTTCGCCTTTGAAGGATTCGGCGTAATTCCTTGCGAGTTCGCCGAAGGTGACGAGGACATCGGCGTTTTCATCCGCCGTGGCGGAGAGTTCTTTGTGGTACAGGGGCGAACCTTCGCCGAGTTCGAGTATATCGCCCAGCACGGCGACGCGCCTTCTTCCGCGGTAGCCGCCGAGCACCGAAAGCGCGGCTTTCATCGATTCCGGAGCGGCGTTATAGCAGTCCGAGATGACGGTGTGTCCTTCGCTTTCGTAGATGTACTGACGCCTTCCGTCGCTTTCGTAGGAAGCGAGCTTTTCACAGGAGGACGCGAGGTCTACTCCGCACAGTTTCGCGGCGGCGAGCGAGAACAGCGCGTTCATAACGTAATGGATCCCGATCGCTTTGAGCCGGACTTCGGCTTTTTCGCCGAAGATACTCGCAGTAAAGCTTAATCCGCCTGCTCCCGATACGATGCCGCATGCGAAGCAATCGGCGTTTTTGTCGGAGACCGAGATATAATAAACCTTTTTATCCTTTAAGTCAAGACCTTTAAGCAGCGGTTCGTCGCCGTTCAGAAGCATTACCGAACCGGGTTTTGAAAAGGCGGCGATCTTTATTTTCTCGTCCCTTATCGCCTCGCGGCTGCCGAGGTTTTCTATATGGGAATGCCCTATGTTGGTGATTATCGAAATATCCGGCTTTGCGACGCGGCTTATGCGCTCCATCTCGCCCTTATAACTCATGCCGAGTTCGACGACGGCGATATCGCAGTCGGCCGGGGTATCGAGCACGGTTATCGGAAGCCCGATCTGGCTGTTCGCGTTGCCTGCGGTCTTGTGGACCGTCCTGCCCGCAGATAAAGCGCAGGCGACCATATCCTTCGTGGTGGTCTTACCTACCGACCCGGTGACGCCGATCACGCGGACGTCTTTCAGATCGTTATCGCGGTAATGCTCCGCTAATTTCTGAAGCGCCTTCCTGACGTCGGGCACGAGCACGCATCCTTCGCTGAAATATTCACGGTCGTCGCAGAGGGCGCAGGCACCGGCTTTTACGACGTCCGCGATATAGGCGTTGCCGTTTATCTTCTCGCCGCGCAGCGCGAGGAACATCTTTCCTTTTTCCGCCTTGCGGCTGTCGGAGAAGAAGCCGTCGACGGTCAGCGCGCCGTCGGATTCGCGGTAAAGCCCGCCTTCCGTGATATTTCTGATTTCCCGAAGATCCTTTTTCATTACTCGATAGACTCCTCGTAACGGAACGTAAGCTCGATCACCGTGCCGGGAGCGACGTAGGTCCCCGCCTGGACCGACTGGGCAACGACGTAGCAGTTCTTGTAATCGTTGTTGAATATACCGGTTATCGAGACGTTGAGGTTGCTGTTGATAAGGCTCTTGATCGCGGCTGTCGGCGTGCTTCCGATAAGTTTCGGCACCTTGACGTCCGCTTCCGGCGTTTCGCCTTCGGTGTAGAGTATCACGACGCCGTCGCCTTCGATGACGGTATCGAATCGCGGCATCTGGTCGACGACGATACTGCCGTCGCCCTTGACCACGCATTTGAGCCCGAGCCGTTCGATGACCGATTTCGCGTCGGAGACTTTGCTGTTGCGGTAATCGGAAAGCGTTACCGTCCTGACCTCGTCCTGCTTCGGAAGTATGCCGAGGTGAGGCAGGATCTCCGTAAGTATCTTCGACACGACGGGTGCCGCGACCGCGGAACCGAAGTGCGACGATCCGGTCGGCTCGTCGACGGTGACGAGGATCGCGATCTTCGGGTCCTCCGCGGGAGCGAAGGAGACGCAGGAACTGATGAAGTCGTCGAGATTATCGACGGTATCGCGTTTTTCCGAAGTACCGGTCTTTGAAACTATATTATAGCCGCTGACGCTGGCGTTTTTGGTGGAGTTGGTGAGTATTTTAAGTATCGAATCGCAGGTCGATTCCGAAACGACCTGGCGGTCGGGTTCGTAATCGAAAGACTTGACGACGTTGCCCTTGTCGT
>JAGAAM010000013.1 GCA_017615235.1 Clostridia bacterium | reverse complement strand
TTCGCCGACGTTTTTAAGCAAAAAAAGGATGAATATCTTTACGTCCGCGCTGTTTTCGAGCTTCATTGCCCGGTCCTCCCTTAAAAGTCTTATAAAAAGATCTCATTATCAAACATTATACAACATCGTTCGCGGTTTTTCAATAACTTATTTAGGTATTGAATTTGCCGATATATTATTGTATAATAAGATGGTTATTTATATAGATAATTATGACCTTCGAGGTTTTCTATGATATTACGATTCACAGGCGGCGTGAAGCCGGAAACAAAACCGCGCTGCTCCGGCAAAAACACGGAGCGGATCGCCGATTGCTCCGCGGTGTGCATAAAGATCCCTGCGGGAAGCGAATGCGTCCCGGCTTTGAACGCGGGCGGCAGAGTCCTGCGTTACGGACCGCTGCTCACTCTGGACGGAACGCCGGTCTATTCGCCGGTGTCCGGCGTTTACCGCGGGATAAAGGAGATCGAGGGCGCGGATTACGCCGTCGTCATATCCGACAAAAAGCTGGAAGAGGCCCGGCTTTACAAGCCGGAAAGCCGCGCGCTGACCGATCTTTCGCCGGAGGATATCATCGCGCTTATACGGCAGTACGGGATAACCGACCCGCGCACCGGAACGCCTTTGTGGAAAACGCTTTATAAACTTTCCGGGAACTGCCGCCGCGTGGTGATCGACTGCACGGAGCCCGACCGGTCCTCCTCGGTATCGGAGCGCGTCTGCGTCGAAAAAGCTTTATCGGTGATCGGCGGGATGAAAGTGCTTTTGCGCGCCGCGAACGCGCCGAAAGCGGTCATCGCCGTTTTCAACGGAAAAAGCGGGGATAGGATCTTCAGATCGCTTTCGGAACACGTCGGGCGCGGATTCCCGGCGGTCTGCGCGCGCATCGAGGAAAAATATCCCTTCGACGACCGCGCTCTCGTCCGCGCGATCTATCTGGAAGGGCTTGAAAAAGGCAAAACGGCGGCCGACAAAGGTCTGCTCGCCGTAAGCCCCGAGGCCGCGGCGGCGGTATACGACTGCATCGCGAACGGGATCCCGCAGGTCGAAAGATACGTCGGCTTTTACGGCGACCTGCGCGACCCGGCGACGCTTTCGGTCCCGAACGGGATCACGCTTCACGACCTTGCCGAAGGGCGCGGAGTTCCGGAGGACGCGGTATTCGTGAGCAACAGCGTTATAAACGGAGCGGGTATCGACGGCGCCGTCGGCGCCGGAGTACGCGCCGTTATCGCGGTAATGCCGCGCAAAAAGCCCGTGCGCGACTGCATCGGCTGCGGAAAGTGCTTTGACGCCTGTCCGGTAAGGCTTTTGCCGACCGATATACTTTTCGGAAAGGCGAACGCGCTTGTCAGGAACTGCGTGCAGTGCGGCGCCTGCTCGTACGTCTGCCCGTCCGGCATCCCGCTTGCGGCGATGATCGAAAAACGCCGCGGCAAGAACGCAAAAGAAACGGAGGGAACGAAATGAAAATGATCTCCCCGCCGTTTTCGCACACCAAAGACACGCCGCTTTCGCACGTTGCCGACAGGCTGATCGCGCTCGCGCCGGTACTGATCTGGAGCGTCTGGATATTCGGCGCGAGAGTTATCACGGTATGCCTGATCTCGGTGCTTTTCTGCTTCATCTTCGACGCCGCCGTAAGGAGATTCATCTTCCGCGAGGCGTATAAAAACAATATTTTCGACCCGAACAACGCCGTTTACGGACTGCTCGCCGCGTTTATGATGCCGGTCGCGGTCCCGCTGTGGATGCCGGTACTTTCGGCTCTGCTCGTCACCGCCGCGAAGAACCTCCGCTATCCCGGAGGAAGGCGGATATTCAATCCCTATATCTTTTCCGCCGCCGTGCTGAACCTGCTTTTCCGCGAAACCATGACGGCGTTCACGAGACCGCTCGCCTATTTCAACGCCTTCACGCCGGTGCTCGATGAAAGGCTCGTCAGCGGATACCGCGTGCTTTCGCCGCTTCAGTATATCGCCGACGGAAGGGTCTATGAAAACGGTCTGCTTCCCCAGTTTATCGGTTACGCCTCCGGCTGTGTCGGCGAGATCGCGATAGCCGCGCTCCTGCTCGGCGCGATCTGGCTGTTCATAAAGAAAGAAGCCGACTGGCGCGCGCCGCTCGCTTTCGTCTTTGCGATGGCGATCCCGGCTTATCTCCTCCCCTCCTCCGATTCCGAAACGATCTATTACGTCCTGAGCCTCCTCCTTTCCGGCGGAGCGGTCTTCGCCGCGATATACGGGCTGACGGAGGGGACGACGACTCCGCTCACGAAGGGCGGAAAGGTGATCGCGGGCGCCGTCTGCGGTCTGCTCGCCTTCGCCGGGCGCAAATTCTTCGGCGGATACGAGACGGTATATTTCGCGGTGCTTGCCGTGAACCTCGTCTCGCCTCTGCTTGAAAAGCTCATAAGGCCCGCCCCCGCGGGAAGACCCGAAAAGAAAAGATGAAGGAACGAATCGTAAAACTCGATATAACCGCCGTCACTCCGGAAGGTCACGGCGTCGCGCGCGAGGACGGCGGCAAGGTCGTTTTCGTCCCCGACACCGCGCCGGGCGATATTGTCACGGCGGGAATAATAAAAGAGCTTAAAAACAGTTCCGTCGCAAGGCTGATAAGCGTCGGTCTTCCCTCTCCGTCGCGCGTCGCGCCGGATTGCGAAGTCTGTACAAAATGCGGCGGCTGCGTGTTCCGGCACATAGATTACAAAGCCGAGGCGGAGATCAAAAAAGGCTTCGTCGCGGAGGCTTTCAAACGCATCGCCGGGAAGGAGATCGCCGTCGGCGATACCGTCGCCGGCGACCCGGACTTTTACCGCAACAAGGTGCAGTACCCCTTTGCTCCCGGCAAAAACGGCGAATGCGCTTTCGGCTATTACGCAAGGCGTTCCCACCGGATAATAAGATACGCGGACTGCCGCCTGCAGGACGGGATATTCCACAGGATCGCCTCCGCCTGCGCGGAGCTTGCCGGACTTTACGGCGTGAAAGCCTACGACGAAACGGCCGGAAAAGGCGTGCTCCGGCATATCGTGATGCGGAAAAGCCCGAAAGGAAAAGTCCTCGTCTGCCTCGTCGTTTCAAAAGAGGATAAAGCCGCCGAAAGGATCGCGCTTGCGCTTCCGGAGCGTTTCCCGGAAGTCGCCGGAGTCCATATAAACGTCAATCCCCGGCGTGACAACGTGATATTCGGGGACGGGACTTACCGCGTCTGCGGCTCGGATACCCTTGAAATGGCGCTTTGCGGCAGGACTTTCGCGCTGTCGCCGGGATCCTTCTTCCAGGTAAACACCGCGATGGCGGAAAAGCTTTACAATTACGCCGCCGGGCTTATCGCGCCCCTCGCGCCGGAAACGGTGCTCGACCTTTACTGCGGAGTCGGCTCCGTCGGGATATGCGTCGCGCCGGAGAGCGCAAAGCTTTTCGGCGTGGAGATCAACCCGCAGGCCGTCGAGAACGCGAAAAAGAACGCCGCCCTGAACGGCAGGAGCGAAAACGATTCCCGCTTTATCTGCGGCGACGCCTCGCTCGGCGTTGCGGAGTGCGAAAAGACTTTCGGCTCTCCCGACGTGATAATCGTCGATCCTCCGCGCAAAGGACTTGAAAAAGCCGTTATCGATACGGTCGTTTCCGCCTCGCCGAAAGCCGTGGTGTATATTTCCTGCGATCCCGCCACCCTTGCGCGTGACTGCGCGATATTTGCCGAAAGCGGATATAAATTCGATTTCGCCCAACCGTTCGATCTCTTCCCCCGCACGGGGCACGTGGAGACGGTCGTACTGCTGTCAAGGAAATGAGGACAAAGTGCGGAAAATGGCTGGAAATAAGGGGTTTTCAGGGTCTGACCGTCAGCAGAAGCGTGGATAAGTTTCCACAGAGCGAGAGAGCAAAATCGGGGAAATCTGCTGCTGTAACTCTCGTTTCGTTATCAAAGGTAAAAATCGGAGATTGAGACTATCGGGTTGTTGTCATTTGAGGGTTTTCGAGAGGTTGAGACTCTCGGATTATTGTCAAATCGGGCTGTAACGGTAGTTTCGATGTCCGAAGGTAGATGAAAGAGATAGATCGATATTTGCGGAGGGAAAACGGATGGCTTTTGAAGAAGAAACCATAGTCAGGGAATGGTTGGATCATCTTAATGGTTTGAATGTTGAAGTCAAGAAGATGTTTGGCTGTTATTGCCTTTATTGCGATGGTCAAGCAGTCGGCTGGATACATGACAGCGTTCTTTCCCTGCGTGAAGTTGCATTGGAGTATTTGCCAG
>JAGAAM010000227.1 GCA_017615235.1 Clostridia bacterium | reverse complement strand
GCCCGTCGTAGTCGAGGTTCAGCGTCGCTCCCGTGCGCGTCAGCGAGAGTTCCGTCCCGCCCGTCGCCGCGAGCGCGGACTGCAGCGCGTTCCCGCCAAGCGAATCGAAAGCCGCAGCTATCGCCGCCGTATCGTTCGATCGGGTGCCGCGCGCGTCGGTTACCGCCGCGCCTTCCGCGGTAGTGCGGTAATGGAACACGTTCACGTAATTCGTCGAAGTGCTGTTCGTGCTGACGGCGTATCTGTTCGTTCCGGTATTGGTGCCGGAGGTGTAAACGTTAGTAACGAGGTTATAGTTGGAATAGCAGACGCCGTTGGTTATGTCGGCTTTGAGATCGAGATCGAAAATACAGTTCACGACGCTGCCGTAAAGGGTGCGCACAGGCTGGGCGCTCGCTTCGGAGGCTATGCGCCCCTCGATCTTGAGGTTCGCCACCGTGCCGTAAACGTAGGGAAACACGGAGCGCTGTATCTTTGCGTTGATGTTGACCTTGAGCGTATGACCGCCGCCGTCGTAGACTCCGGCGAAGAAGCATTTTCCGCTTCCGTTGGCCGAAGTGCCCTGGTATCCTTCGGTAAGCGTCATATCTATGTCGGCGGTCTGGCGAAAGAATTTTCCGTAGCCGTACATCTGGGTCTGAGCCGTCGAAGTCGAGGCGTTGAACCCGTCGGTCAGTTTTTTGAAATCCTCCGCCGTGGCAATGATATAGGGATCGTCGGCGGTGCCGCTTCCGGAAAACGCCTCGTCGGGAGTATAGACCGGAGTTTCCGGTTTTCCGGGTCCTCCGTAAGCCTTGACCGGCATAATAAGGCAGGCGGCGGGTATCTTTTTGCCGGTAGTGAAGTTATAACCGGTAAAGACGATCTGATCCTTGTAAACGCGCACGGTATAGCCCTCGCTGCCGTATTCCGTCGTAACGTCATGCCTGCCGTCGGTACTGCGGATAAGCGAATAACCGCCGTTGTAGCCGCAGGGCTGACAGTTCGATCCGACGTGCACCGTCCTTGCGAAGGAGTTGTAAACGTCGGAATAATTCGCGTCGTCGTAGAAAGTGACGTGCGTGTGACCGGAGAGCACGACGGCGTCCTTATGGGTCTCCAGAAGTCCTTTCAGGCGCATATTCTGCGGATAATCGTCGCGGAAGGTGACCATCGTCGTATAGCTTCCGCCCTCGATGTCTCCTGCGCCGTAACCGAGAAAAGGCGAATGCTCCAGGATGAAGATATTCGTGTTCGCGTTGTCGTAGGTATCGAGCAGTCCTTCGAGCCAGTCTATCTGCGCCTTCGAGAAATTGTCGTAAGCCGCGCTCTCGCCGGGTTTCTGCAGTTCCTGCGCCATAAAGATGAAAAGGTTATTGCGCTTGCCGTTGCTCCCTGCGCGGTAAACGTGGAAATAAGGCGAATCGGTAAAGGGATGAACTTCGTCGCTTCCGCCTAAATACTGATTTAACAGCGGAGCGTCGGCGGGAGTGTTGCCGTGGTTGCCGATGGCTTCGTATACTTTGTCAAAATCGAAATCCGATTCGTTGATTATCCTTATGTGAGCCTCGTACTGCACTTCAAGGTCGGGGTCCTCTCCCCTGTCGCCGGTGACGTCGCCGGAGATGACGACCATTTCCATCCCCTGCGAAGCGAAAAAGTCCATTGTGCTGCGAAGCTTCGCGTAGGCGCCGCGGTCGTAAGCCTCGTAATTCATATGCGAATCGGAGATCGCGCCGAAGGAAAGCTCCGGCGTGCCTAAATCGGGCGTGCGCTTGCCAAGCGGTATTTCCGCCGTCGCGACCGCCTGCGTTATGGAAGGCGGATCGTCGACGAACTTCGTATCGCTTTCGAACACCGCGATGCCTTTCGCGCCTTCGGGGATCATCCGTCCGTCGCCGACTTCGCCGCTGACGGTATAACCGTCGTCGACCGGGATCGAAAGTATTTCGTCATAACCGGCAAGCACGCCGTTCCCGTCGGTGTAATAAACAAGATAGTGACCCGTCAAAGCGCAGCCGTCGCCGGGTATCACCGTGACTACGCTTTGCGCGTATCCGGCGCGTTCCGCCTCGTCGCCTTTGAATTCTATCGTCACGCGCGTCGGCGTCTCCGTCGCGCTTACGGACAAGTTCGCCGCAAACGCGAAGAATATCAGCAGTGCGATAAGCGCGGACGCCGCCGTTCTTTTCGTTAAGTTCATACAGTTCCCTTTCAAATAAAGCAGTTACGGGATAATGCGTTTATTCTATACCCACCGAAAGATCTCTGATGATCACGTACTGGTAAGCGGTCCCGGATACGAAGACTTTTACGCCGGTGATCGTGACTTTGCCGCCGGTGATATTCTTCGCGGGGATACCGATATCCGAAAGTTTAAGCTTGCCTTTAAGCCTCTGGTTGGGCATGACGTCGCCGACTTCGTTGCACTTCGCGCCGATGACGCCGTTGATCGAAAGATAGGTGCCTTCGGTATATGCGGAAGGAGTCGAGTTGCCGAAGAAAAGCAATATGCTCGCGTTGACGTTTCCGGTGGAAATATCGTAATAAAGATAACCGTCATCGACGGAGATCTCCAGCGGAGTTTCCGGCAGACTCTCGGCGAAAGGCCAGAGTCCGTTGGTGTTCATAAGCCGAAGCTCGCCGTCGGAGCAGGTGATCGCCATGAGCGAAGGATCGACGGTGTACCAGCCGGAGGGATCGGTCGAATAAAGGTTCACCTTCCCCGAATCGGCGGTGACTGCGCGTTTATTACCGTCGTCGCTTATCTTTTCCGCGTTCGGATCGTGCTCGAAGTTGTTATTGAACCATTCGGTAAGCGTATCGGCGAATATCTGATTGCCCTTTGCCGCAAGATGTATGCCGTCGTAGAGAAGTTCGGTATAAGGCACGCCCTCGCAGGCTTTGAACATATCGACGAGGTAAGTCCCGGTCTCCTTTGCGACCTTGCGGGTGACGTCGTTATAGACTTCCTCCCAGGCGAGCGGATCGCCGCCGACGCTTTCGTACATCGTCCGGCTCTGTCCCTGTGCCGCCCAGAATTTATTCGGGTCGAGCGGGTTCGCGGTGAGGAGTATCGGTTCGGCTCCGCAGTCGCGCACCATCTGCACGAGGGTCCTGAGGTTATCTTCAAACACTTCCGGAGTGGCGCGCGGAACGCCCTCGCTGACCATGATAAGATCGTTCATCCCGAAAAGCAGAGTGACGTAATCGGCATCGCGCGAGGCGACGTATGCGGGGAAACGGACTATGCCCTGGGCGGAGGTTATGCCGCCCATCGCGCCGTTGAAAAAATACATATTGAGGTTTTCGGCAGCCGTGCGTCCCCACGAGCCGAGCGCGGTTATCGAATCGCCGAAAACGACAAGCTTTTTGCCGTCGAGATACGGGCTTTTTTCGGGCTCGGGCTCCGTTTCTTCGGGCTGTGAAACGTCGTCCGCGCTTTGCGCCGCTTCGCTTGTATTATCGTTGCTTCCGCTGCCGCAGGCGAACAGAGATACCGCCGCCGCGAGCGCCAGTAAGATACAAAGTGCTTTTTTCATAATGACCCTCGATTCTCAATAAGAAATATACATTTAAATAGTACAGCAAAGATCGTAAAAAGTCAATAGCGCGGAACGGCTTTGCGGGTAGTCGTGAAAGGCAAATTGTCATATCACACAAAAACGGAGCCGAAACTGCCCGACAATTCTATAAAACAAATTCCGCCTGACCCTTGAAAAACCCGCCCGGGATAATGTATAATCATATTGTGATCTTACTCCGTGACTTTTTTAAAGGAGCAGGAACTTATGAACAATAAAAAACGAGTATCGAAGCGCATTTTCCCAAACCGGGATAAGTGCGCTCTTTTTTCATTTTAACAAAAGGAGTCACCCGATGAAAAAGATTGGAATCGTGATGGGCAGCGCGAGCGATCTGCCCGTGATAAAAAAAGCTACCGACACGCTCGACCGGTTCGGCGCGCCCTACGAGGTGCACGTCTATTCCGCGCACAGAACGCCGGATCACGCCGCCGCTTTCGCCGCAAACGCGCGTAAAAACGGGTTCGGCTGTATCATCGCCGCCGCGGGTATGGCGGCGCACCTTGCCGGCGCTTTGGCGGCGAGGACTACCCTCCCGGTGATCGGGATACCCTGTAAATCCAACATTTCAGACGGCGTTGACGCGCTTTTCTCCACCGTACAGATGCCCTCCGGGATACCGGTAGCGACAGTCGCGGTGGACGGTGCCGTGAACGCCGCTTTGCTTGCTTTGCAGATACTCGCCGTCAACGACGGAGAACTTGCGAAAAAGCTTGACGAAAAACGTATCGGAGACGCCGAAAACGTGCTTGCGAAGGATGCGGAGATCTCCGCGGAATACAACAAATAAAACCTTTTGGAGGATATATAAGATGGAAAAGAAAGAGCTTCTTTACGAAGGCAAAGCGAAAAAGGTCTATGCGACCGAAGACGAAAACCTCGTCATAGTTTCCTACAAGGACGACGCCACCGCGCTCGACGGGCTCAAAAAAGGCACCATCGCCGGCAAAGGCGTCGTGAACAACAGGATGTCCAACTTCCTTATGCGGATACTCGAAAGCAACGGGATAAAGACCCATTTCGTCGAGGAGATCGACGACAGGAACACCGTTGTGAAAAAACTTTCGATTGTGCCGCTTGAAGTCATCATCCGCAATATCTCGGCGGGCCATTTCGCCCAGAGATACGGCGTGAAAGAGGGCATCGTCTT
>JAGAAM010000226.1 GCA_017615235.1 Clostridia bacterium | reverse complement strand
TTCGACAACCGCTACGGCACCGGCCAGTCGGTCTGGGACGGCATAAACCGCACGACGAACCTTATAGTCGCCGGGAAGAAAGTCGTCGTCGCCGGCTACGGCTGGTGCGGCAAAGGCGTCGCCATGCGCGCGAAAGGGCTTGGCGCCTCGGTCATCGTCACGGAGGTCGACCCGGTGCGCGCGATGGAGGCGGTCATGGACGGTTTCGCCGTCATGCCGATGGAAAAGGCGGCTCCTCTGGGCGATTTCTTCTGCACCGTCACCGGCGACTGCGAGATCATCACCACAAAGCATTTCCCGCTGCTTAAAGACGGCGCGATACTCACCAACGCCGGTCATTTCGACGTCGAGGTCGATATGAAGGCATTGCGCGAATACGCGGTAAGCGCCTTCGAGGCGAGGAACAACATAATCGGGTATAAACTCCCGAACGGCAGGACCGTTTACGTTATCGCGGAAGGCAGGCTCGTCAACATCTGCGCCGGCGACGGCCATCCGGCGGAGATTATGGATATGTCCTTCGCGATCCAGGCGCTTTCGGCGAAATATCTTGTCGAAAACCGCGGAAAAATAACCGAAAAGCTCTTTACAGTCCCGCGCGAGATCGACGAAGCGGTAGCCCGCCGCCAGCTTGCCGCCTGGGGCTGCGAGATCGACGAGCTTACGGAAAAGCAGAAATCCTATTTAAGCGCGTGGGAACACTGAGAGAATTAAGAATTCAGAATTAAGAATTCAGAATTATACGGATCTGAGCTGTTTCGTCAGTCGCTGACGGACGCGTTAGCGAAAGCCGGATAAAAGGAGAGACTTATATGAAGAAATTGCTTGTAATAACGCTTGCGCTTGCAATGATTCTTTCCGCCTGCGGCGGTAACGAAGATATAAGCGTCGCCGAAAGCAAAACGGCGGCGACCGAAAGCAAAACGCCGGAGGAAAGCGCGTCCGAAACGAGCGAAACGGATACAAGCACAGGAGAAAAGAAACCCGTTTACGACGTCGAAAAACTTCTGGCGGATTTTCCGTATCCCGAATTCTACATCCACCCGAAATTTCCGGATAACGTCTGTATACGGATGAACTACTACAAATATCCTGAACCCTCAGGCGATGATACTTCTTCCGTAGCGAAGTTTTATGTCGTCAACGAAATTGTCGATCGGTTTTCGGTTGACGATTATCCTGTTTTGGTATTCAAAGGTTATTACGTCAATTATAATGAGATTACCGATTCTGCAGGGCATTTCGTCAGCCTGGATTATGTGAAAGAACACACAAAGGAAAAGCTTTACTTATACTGCTCAAAAGAGCTGACAAAAGAGCCGTATGAGGAAAGCGGCGTCCCGTTTGATATAGACCTGCTTACCGGGATCGATAACGCAAATGAATATCACCGTATTGGGAGCAACGTGTTTTACACGTGTTCGGAGCCGGTCAAAGTCGAAGGTGTCTATGTGGCCGCAAGTGAAAGCATCTATTTTAAAGCCACCGGTTTCAAAGCTGCGCAGGTATCAAACCTTTCGCATAGGGAGGACAGCGGCTTTGTTATCGCTATGATGGATACGTATGCCCTTTTGGACACTTGTCCCTGCTGCATAGTGGATCTTGACGGCAACGGGCGCAAACTCCCGTACGTTGATATCGAAGTCCCGTACGAGATCAAATCGATCCGTTATGACGAATCATCCGACGATCCCGACGACGTTGTGATCGAATACGTTCCGCTTGTTTACAACCAAAGTAAAGACCGTTGGTATTTACCGGAAGTGTCGGTCGGCGAAGATGAAGCCTGGTCTTATGATTGCGTCGAATACCGTTTCAATCTCCGCGATACCGAAGTCATGAGCAGTGCCGAGGATATCGAGGAATACAACGCGTCGTACGGGCAGAATCTTTGCGAACACCTGGGCTTGACCTACCACGACCCTTATGAAGATGAGGGTTGAGCGGCAAATAATGAGGAATGATGAATGAATTTAAGAAGAACTGTACTTATTATCTTCATACTCGTTTTTCTGCTTTCGGCTTTTACTTCGTGCGGCACCGTTGATGATACGTCGTGTGTGTCCGATTCGATCGCAGCTATAAGCGCCGCCGTATCGGATAACTCTGCGGATATAAGTGAAACATCCGGCAGCGAAGATTCGACGTCCGAAGAAGATACTTCGTTCGCAGAAGACGTTTCCGATGAGGTTCAAGAGAAGAAGATCCCTTATTTAACAGAGCGCGATTTTACCCCAATCGGCAACAGCGAGACAATGTTTACTTGCGAAAAATGCCCCGGGAAGACGTTTGTCTTGCACTGGCCTGATAGTTTCAGCCGTTTATACGTAATAGATAAAACTCTTTTGACTTCTGAATGGGACGGCGAAGAAGCGATCGCTTTCGAGGGCAGACTAATCAAATACGGCAGGGACAAAAGCGTTCAAGAGAGCAAAGGCTTAGGGGCACTGTATAAAGGAGCGGTTTATTACTTCGGATTTGAAAATTTAGCGGGCGTAACATCAAAAGGTCGTCTGTTTATTTTCGACGATCCGTGGGACAATATGGATTATCATGTTATTGCAGGAGTAAAAACGATATATGGCGGCAGCAAAACGTACGTACAGCAAGGGCAAGCGTTTTATTCAGAATCTTCTGCTTTTATTATCATTAAAGATTGGGACGCTATAGACGAGCCGTCCTGGCGTATCATCGACTCGGACGGAAACTTCTACCGTTTGCCGATCCCGGACGAGAACCGTTGGGGCGTGGATAAAATCGAATTCGATCCCGAAAGCGACGATCCCGACGATATAATCGTCTCGTATTACAACGGAGACGACGATATCGTTACCATAAAAGCGAACGCCCGCGATCTGGAGATAGTTTCGTTCGATGAATACTACGCCGAAGAAGGCAAATCTTTCGACGAGGATTAAACCGAGGAACGATAATCGAACTTTACAGCAGATATGCAGATCGCAGAATAACGCCGGAACAAACGGCACTTCCTGCGTATACAAGAAGGGGTAAAAAGCTATGAAAAAGACGATCGTATTATTGCTTCTTGCGCTTGCAATGATTCTTTCCGCCTGCGGCGGTAACGCCGGCACAGGCGAAAGCTCAAGCACCGCCGAAAGCAAAACGGCGGCGACCGAAAGCAAAACGCCGGAGGAAAGCGGAACTGCAGCGGGCGAAGCCGATCCGACCGCGTCGCTTAGTGCGCAGGTAGAGCTTAAAAACCTTGCGTCCTACACGATCGACGATATGGTCGACGCCGAGACGAACGGATTCCTCGCCGCCGAGATCAAGGCGTTGATAAGAATTATTTCCGTGACCAAGGCATACGGCGACGTATATACCTCGTTCGAACTCGACACGATGGACGATCACGAGGACGCGGTCGATTATTACGGCGAGAATTACAGGGCGTATATCGAGTTCGGAGACCGTGCGGAGGTCGCCGCCGCCGAGCTTTCGATGTACTCCGAAGGATTCGCGGAGATAGGGAACGAATTCCTGGCGCTGTTCAACAAATTCGACGCGCTGTCCGCCGAGGCAAAACAGGAGATCGCCGGCAGAGAAGAAACCGGGATATCCGCAGAAAAGCTCGGCGAACTGTTCGGGACTTTAAAAACCGCAGGCGAAAAACTCGTGTCCGCCGAAATAACGGAAGGCGCGAAATACTCCTTCGTGATATATCTCAACACCGCCGAAGCCGACAGCGTGGAAGCCGACAGCGGCGAAGTAGCGGTGATCGTGATAGACGGGATCTGGCTCCAGCCCGCGAGCCTGCGCAAACTGCTCAAAAACGTTTATTCGATGGTCGAAGATATTTACGTGGAGGATTGAAAGCGGCTTTTCGATGATCCCTGAAGACGGGCGGAATGAATAAAACCGCGAAAAAACTCCGGATCATGCCGAGTGTTCTTAAGGACACTCGGCAAATGATGCATTCCCCTTGCGCGGAATATGATGAGCGCATACGCGCATGATGATCGGCCGGCGCCGAATGATGAGCGCATACGCGCATGGGCGAAATGCATCTCATCATTGCGACTGAAAGGAGCATCATCATTTTTGCCGTAAGGCAAAATCATCATTTGCCCGTCAGGGCAAACATCATTATCGTTTGACGTTTGGCACACAAACGTCCTGCTTGCGCCGATCAGCGACAAAAAAACCGACTGAAATAAGGATGCCTGTCCTTACTCAGCCGGTTTTTTATTGCCTTGCGTTATTTATTTACCCAGAACGAGGATTCGTGTTCCCCTGTAAGCGCCTTCGCCGCGGCGGCGGGATCGCCGACCGAAACGGTTTTGCCGTCGGAACCGGAAGCGTTCGAAGCGGTCTTCCAGCCGTCGGTCTTCGCGAACTCGACGGAAGAAAGCGAGCCGCAGCCGAAAAAGCATTTCGCGACGATAAGTTTCAGGCTCGCCGGGAATTTTGCCGTCTTAAGGTTCGGGCAGGCGGCGAAAGCACAGCCGCCGACGCGCTCGACGCCTTCTTCAAGGACGATGTTTTCAAGCGAGGAAATATTGTAAAACGCGTAATTGCCGATCTGTTTCACACTGCCCGGAACGGTGAGCGAAACGATGCCTTCGCACTTCGAGAACGCCTTCTCGGCGATGGCCTCCACGCTTCCGTCGGCGGGGATGACGGACGCCTTGCACCCGGCGACGAGCGTTTTTGTTCCGGTCTCGATAAGGCAGTTGCCGGCGCTTTGATACCTCGGGTTGCCTTCCTCGGCGGTTATCTCTTCAAGCCCGGCGCATTCCTCGAACGCGCAAACGCTTATATCGGTCACCGACGCGGGTATATTGACCGATTTAAGTCCGGTGCATCCCGCGAAAGCGCTTTCGCTTATGGCGGTCAGTCCCGAAGGAAGGGTAATGCTTTCAAGCCCGACGCATTCGGCAAAAGCTTCGATCGCGATGATCTGAACGCTGCCGTCGTCCGGGATCACGCTGTTTTTGCATCCCGCGACAAGCGTTTTCGAAGCGAATTCGATGATACAGTCGCCTTTTGCGATATAAACGGCGTTGTCCTCCGAAACGGTCATGCTTTCGACCTCGCAGCATCCTGAAAACGCCGATTCGCCTATCGCCGCGACTCCGGCGGGAAGGTTTATCGCTTTAAGCGATCTGCATCCGGTGAAGGCGTAATCGCCTATTGTCATAAGACTTGCCGGAAGTTCCGCCGCGTTGAGCGCGGAACAGCCGCCGAAAGCGTAATCGCCGATGGCCTTCACGCCTTCGGGGATCACGACCGATTCAAGCGAAGTACAGCTTCGGAAAGCGTTATTGCCGACCGAAACGACGTTCGAACCGACCGTCACGTTTTTTATAACGGTGTTGCCCTTGAAGGCGTTGTCGCCGATAGCGGAGACCGGAAGTTTTTTATACTGCGAAGGGATTATAACGTCGGTGCTGCGTTTTATGTTGTTGCCGGAAACGATATAGGACTGCTGATCCTGCGCGAGAGTGTATTTCAAGCCCTCGCTCGTACGGCGCCCGGACGACCCGGAGTTCGTTCCGCCCGTTCCGCCGTTTCCCGATCCGCAGCCGGTGAAAGCCGCCGCCGCGACGACGAGCGCCAGGACCGCGATCGCAGTCCTTAAAAATACCCTTTTCATTCTGGACCCCTTTCGGACGTTTTTATTCAAGGATGTTGGAGGTTATGAACTGTACTCCCCAGGAGATGAGTTTTTCCGCCGCGGCGGGATCGTCGACCGTCCAGACGTTGACCTCGATACCCAGGTCGAGCATATGCCTTACCTGAGCTTCTTCGGTCAGTGCGCCGGACCAGATGTCGATGCCCATCTTGTTCTCGACGAGGCTTTGAAGTATCTCTTCTTTATACTCGCCGGTGAGGAACTGGCAATGCGCCTCCGGGCAGACGCGGCGGAGAGTGAGAAGGTTGTCGAACGCGAAGGAAATGAATATCATCCCGTCGAGAGAATACTCCGCTTTGATGATCTCCACGATCTCCTTCATCTGTTCGTCGGTGTAAAGGCCTTTGAACTCCAGTACGCCGACCTTGCCGTATTTTTCGCAGATGCGGATGTAATCCACCATCTCCGGCACGCGCAGGTCGACCCTTCCGCGCTTTTCGTCCTTATCCTTGAGGACGACGGACTGGATGGTCCGCAGAGTGCAGTTCTTCGGCTCCAGCACGTCGATGCCGCACCTTTCGGTCGTGTCGTCGTGCAGAAGGACGTATTTGCCGTCCTTGGTCGCGCGGACGTCGGTCTCGATGCCGAAATAGCTGCGGTTGCCCGCGGCTACGAAAGCGGAACAGGTGTTTTCCCTTTCGATGCCGGAAAGCCCCCTGTGCGCGACTATTTTAGCGTTGCCTTTGTTGACTTTTATCGTGTTTTTCATGGTATGACTCCTTTATTTCACCACCACGTTAAAGAGCCTGTCTTTGACGTAGATCTTCTTGATGATCTGTTTGCCCTCGATGAAGGGAGCGAACTCCGGTTTGGACAGTATCATTTCCCAGACGGCGTCCTCCTCGCTTCCGGCGGGGATGAGCAGAGTGCCGCGGAGCCTGCCGCAGACCTGGACGGCGATCTCTTTTTCGTCGTCGACGGTGAGAGCTTCGTCGTAGGAAGGCCATTC
>JAGAAM010000225.1 GCA_017615235.1 Clostridia bacterium | reverse complement strand
GCTCGCTTCGCTCGCGGCGATGTTCATCGGCTTCAGACTTTCAGGCATAGCGGGGCTTATCCTTTTCCCGGTCGCAGCGATGGTCTTATGGCGCGTCGTTCCGGAAAAGATCAGTTACGGCAGTCGACCAGAGAAACGTTGAGCACGTCGGGAAGGTTGCCTATCGCGCCGACGAGCTTGTTATGCGGACCGGTAAAGGCGATCTCGTAGATGACCTCGATGTATTCGCCGTTATTGACGAGCGAGGAGAGCTTTTTCTTTATATTGTTCTCGGAAAGCAGCCTGCCGGTGTATTCTATCGCCTTGTCGCTGGTGGCGCGTACCACGAGGAGGTACGGCCTTGCGCCGTTGGCGGAGATCTTCGAAGCCGCGAAGGCGAGAAGACCGATGAACAGGCAGCCGATGATCGTGATGATATAGAAGTGCGCGCCGGCGGTTATCCCCGCGGAGACCGCCCAGAACATGAACGCCGTATCGGAGGCGTCCTTGATCGCGGTGCGGAACCTGATGATGCTCAGAGCGCCGACCATACCGAGCGAAAGCGCAAGGTTGGACGTGATCGTAAGAACTATCATCGCGCTGATGGGCGTGACGAGGAGGAGCGTTATCTCGAACGTGCGGGAACGGGAAACGCCGCGGAGCGTCGTTCTGTATATAAACAGTATGAACAGCGCCGCGAGGAACGCGATCACCAGCGACAGGATGATGTCGGGCACGGTGACGTCGGAGTTGAATCCGGTAAGAACGCTTTTTTTGATCGCATCGAAGATACTCATATCAATTCACCTTTCAATCGAACGCCGGAGCATTTCTGCACAGCGCGTATTTTGATACCGAGAACTGCATTCCCGCGTTGCCGCAGATCTTGCGGATGAACGAAGGGCAGCGGTCGGAATATTTAATTTCCATTATAACTTTGTCTTTGCCTACCGCCGGAACAGCGCGGCGGGTGTCGCCGAACAGCGCGGCGGCTTCGGGAGCGAGCGATTCGACGTTCATATCGAACGTCAGCCTTATGCCCAGAGAAGGCATACAGTACGCCTCGCGGTCGTAACGGACGTTTATCGCAGGACGCTGTCCGCCCGCCCTCATCTCCGAGGCAAGTCCGGCGCAGGTTCTTTCGGGATCCGGGGCTTTGCCGAGGATGATAAGATTCAGATCGTCGGGGGTTATCACCGCGGAGTGCTTTTCGGTCACTATGCCGCGTTTTGTCTTTCTTTCGAGCCGTATGAAATCCCCGTTTCCGTCATAGGTGCGGATACGGTATTTTATATGGATCGAGTTGCCGTCCTCTTTGTCGGAAAGCGCGGTGTCGTAAACGTCGTCGAAATAGAGCGAGCATATCGAATACCTGCCGTTTTTTCCGTTCTCGTCGGGGGAAAGCACGCTCCGTGCGCGGTTAGCGATGATAGAATAATCGGGATAGGAGATAAGATATTTCTCCTCGATCCTTTCCGCCATTCAAGCACCCCCTTTAAAACCCGTATTTCTTCATGTCCGAATCGGACAGGTTGAAATAGGATTTGACCTGGGAACGCAGGTTTTCGCCGCGGTTGTTGATGAACTTGCGGAGCGATTCGACGTGGCTTTGCCAGTTTTCGTAAGTCCTGCCGTATTTTTTGCAATCCTTTTTTATATCGTGCGCGATAAGGTTTTCGTATTTGTCGATATAAGGCAGGATGTGCTCCGGTGTCCAGATGTTGTTCATCTGCCAGGCGAAGCGTTTTAAAAATTTTTCTTTATATGAACTGTTTTTAAGAAGCGCGTTTATCAGCGTCGTCGGGAACCTGTTGCCGCTTCCGGTGCCGTTGGGGTTGAGGTGTTCGGAGATAGTTTTGTCGGCGGAATTGCGGAACGACTGGTCGACGTCGTACATTATCCAGCGCCACTTCCCGCCCTCGGCTTTGCCGAATTTGATGTTGCCGTTATCGGTGTTAGCCATACATATCTCGGCGATGATATAATCGGTATATTCGTCGATGTCCACCCTTGCCGCGACGTAATTGTAATTCTCCGTCGCCGCGAGGCTGTGGGATTTGACGTAGGAGATCAGCTCGGTATATTCCGGTGTCCTCGTGCCGCTGGCGTAGTCGACCTTCGCCTGGGATTTCTTTACGTTCTGATGTCCGGCGACGTAATTCTCGTTGACCTTCTCGCGGATGAAATAGACTCCCCAGAATTCGCCGTTGATATAAAGCACGATCGGGCGCGAAGCCTGGACGTCGACGTCGGTCATATCCGATACGACCTCCGCGAGCATGGCGTCGCGCATATTGGATTTGGTCGCGTCCTGACCGGTGTTCCTTAGAATGATCGACTCGAATGAATCAAGCCCGTCTTCGCCGAAAACGCTGTAATCGAGCGATCCCGCGCCGTATTTCGAACGGAAGAAGCAGGCAAAGGATTTTTTCTCGAGAGCGCGGGAATAGCCGCCGAATATCTTTATGCCGCAGTCGATGGAGAAACCCTCGCCCTCATAGGGAAAAAGCGATATCGAGGCTTCCCTCTCCCAGTCCTTGAAAAAGTTCGCCTTTTCATAGGGGAACGGATCGGAAGAGCTGACGTTTGGGCCTTTCTCATATATCCCGGTGTAGTAATCGAAAAGGTTCGCCGGAGTGGTGACGAGCGAGACGGTCTCCAACTCGTCGTTTTCATTGATTATATATGAAAGATCGACGGTATCGCTTTTCTGTTTTCCCGCCGCAACGGCGTAACAGCGGATGACGGTGGTCTTGTTTACAGTGATCGGACCCTGGTATTGCCTTCCGCTTTTGGTCGGGTCTTCGCAGTCAAGGGTGTAATAGATCGTTCCTTCGCCGGTCAGTTCGACCGAAAGAGCGGAAACG
>JAGAAM010000224.1 GCA_017615235.1 Clostridia bacterium | reverse complement strand
GCTTCGAGGTATCTTAAAAGCGGCGGCAAGCTTTTCGCCGTCTACCGCCCCGACAGGATCGCGAACCTTATCTGCGCGATGCGCGCCAACCGCATCGAGCCCAAGCGCCTTCGCCTTGTCGTGCCGTACGCCGGGAAAAAGCCCTCGCTTTTACTTGCGGAGGGGATAAAAGACGCCTCGGAAGGCGTCACTTTCGATAAAGACCTTTTCATTTACGCCGACGCGGAGCACACCCGTTACAGCGACGAGACCGAAAACATATACCGCCTTTTTTCGGCGGACAACGGATAAAACGGACAAAAGGAAGTAAAACGTTTTGAAAAAGATCACGGCGATACTGACCTTGACGGTATTGCTTCTCACGGCGGTTTCCGCCGCGGGTTGTTTTGCCGCGCTCTTTTTCGGGACCGATACGGTCGCTTCGCTTTCCGAAGCGCGCAAAAACGCCGTCGCCGCTTCGCTCGGTATCGCGGAACCGGAATATCCGGATATCGAAGTTGAAGACGAATGCGGACTCTCCAGGTTCATAGTCAAATTCAAAAAAGACGCATCTTTCGGCGAGATAGAACGCGCTTTCGGAAGTTCCGGCGCGGCATACGGGCTGATATCCGACGGCGAAGGCCGCTTTTTCTCGGTACGGCTTGCCGATCCCGAAGACTTTTTTGACGAAAACCGCGGGATCATAGATTATTACGAAGCCGATACGGTGCGTTCCGCGCTTTCGGTCACCAACGACCCGGTTCAAATGCCTGCTTATGAATATATGGACGTTTACGGCGCCTGGGATAAGGTCACGGCGTCCGGGGATATCATCGTCGCCGTTCTCGACACCGGCGTTTTCCGCAAGCACGAAGATCTTAAGACCGTCAACATCCTTCCCGGTTACGACGCGGTGAACCGCGTTTCGGGCGTGAAGACCGACAGCTCCGGCCACGGCACCGCCGTCACCGGCGTGATAGCCGCCGCTGCGAACAACAAAGCCGGCATAGCCGGCGTCGCATACGGCGTGACGGTGCTTCCGGTAAAAGTCTCCTCCACCAGATCGACGATCTATTCCTCCGACCTTATCAACGGCATCCGCTTTGCCGCCGATGCGGGCGCGGATATCATTAATCTTTCCGTCGGCGGTTATTCATCCTCCGCAGCGGAGCAGGAAGCGATAGATTACGCGCTCTCGAAGGGCTGTATAGTCGTCGCCGCTTCCGGCAACGAGGGCGACCGCTCGATAGCCGGTCAGAAATGCTATCCCGCCTCCTACGACGGAGTGATCTCCGTCGCCTCCTGCAACGGAAAAGGGAAGCGGAGTTCTTTTTCACAGTATAACGAATGCGTCGACGTCGCCGCTCCCGGCGAAAACGTCACCGTCCCGGTATGGGATTCCGGTTCTTCCGGCTACCGCCAGGATTCCGGCACGAGCTATTCCGCCGCTTTCGTCAGCGGCATCGCCGCTCTGCTGCTTTCCGGCACGGAGCCGGGCGTAAGGTTCGGTCAGGAGGAATTCATGTCGGTGATAATCTCCACCTGCGGGGCTCCGAGGAACGATTCGCTCGGATACGGCGTCATCAATGCGCTCGAAGCAGCGGAACGTTCCGCGCTCCCGGTCATAACCGGCGTGACGGACGGCGGAGTGTATAACGAAAAAGTATATATCGGCTTCAACCGCGGCACCGCGACGCTTGACAGCGAACCCGTCTTCGACGGCGAGCCCGTCGTCACCAACGGAAAACACTTTCTGGAAGTCACCGACGGCGAAAATACCGTTTCCGCTTCGTTCCGCGTGGATTACAGACCGATATCCGCGCAGTACCGCGAATACGACGGATATTCCGCCTTTGAATTCACTTCCGGCACCGCGCTCCTTGACGGCTTTCCGTATGTTTCCGGCACTCCGGTGACCTCGTCCGGAAGCCATTATTTCCGCCTTTCCGAAGGCGACGAAGTTTTTAAAAAGACCGTCGTGATAAAAGCTTCGCGCCCCGAAATATACGGGGTCGAGAACGGCGGGTATTATACGTCCCCTGTCGGGATTAAAGTCGCCGGCGCTTCGAAAGTGACGCTCGACGGACGGCTCGCAGGTTCGGAGATCGCCGTCTGCGAAAGCGGCGACCACGTTCTTAAAGTTTACGGCGCCGATGCGGAAACGTTCCGGTCGGTCTGTTTCACCGTCGATACAGGCGGATCGCGCAAGACCTTCAAAGGCGATCTCGCCGACCCGCTTTTCACGGTCGACGAGGAATACGGATATATCCTGCTTTACGGCAAAGACCTCGTCGGCGCGCGCGTCTGCGCGATCTCCTCTCCGGATAAGATCGAAAGGATCGTCGAGCTCGGAGCGATAAGCTCCGCCGCGATCTCCGGCGAAAAGGTATATCTTTACGGCGAAAACGGCTTAAGCGTCCTCGACCGCGCAAAGATCATGACGGAAGAGGATTGCCTTATAAAAGTCATCCCGCTCGAAGAGGTTGAAAACTGCGTTTTCGGAGGCGATAAAATCTATTGCTTCGGCGGCGGGAAGATTTACGTCCTTGACGTTGAGAACGAAACCCTTGAAACGATCGCCGAACCTTCGCTTGACTGCGAAAAAGCGGTTTACTGCGACGGTATGATCTGTATGCTTCAGCACTCCGGAGACACAGGCGTCACGGTGTTCGACTGTGAGACTTGCGGAATATCCTCTGTCGACCTCGGCGTGAGGATAATGCCAGGCGTGCTCGGCTTTTACGGCGGATATATCGCCGTCGGCGGCAGGCTTTACGATTCCGAAGGCGGATTCATCCGCGCGTTCGGATGCACCCGCACCGTCGCGGTCTCCGGCGGACTGCTTTTTACCGACAGCCGCGTTTACTTCATTGAAAACGGAGGGATCGCCGCTTACTGTCCGGAAGGCGTTTTCGGCGTCTTCTTCGGCGAAAGAATCAACTGCGTCTTCTGCGATGACGGCAGGATCGACGTCTCGGAAGTCACCGGCGACAAAGCCGCCGACTGCGGCGCGCTTCCCGCCGCCGACCGCGAGACCACTCTGCCGGAAGCGTCCGACGTTTACCGCAGCGAAAGGTTCTTCGACCCCGGTCTTGACGTGATCTCCGCTTCCGCATACGGCGACACGCTTTTCGTGATATACAACGGCGAGCCCGCGCTCGAAGCGATCCCGGCAGGGCAGGGCATCGCCGAAAAGATAAGGCTTCGCGCCTTCCCGACCTGCGTCACGGCGGAAAACGGCGCGCTCTGCGTCAGCTTCGCAGGCGAAAACTTCATCTACCGCGCTCCGTACGACCGTCCCGGAGAGGGAGAGTATATCTCCGTTCCGGGTGAATGCGCAAAAGCCTTCGCGTTCGGAAGCGGGATCGCCGCGATCTGCGGAGGCGAACTCGTACTCCTCGGTGAAGAAACGCTGTTCACCGGCATTCCCGCCGATACGGCTGCGCCCGCCTTGGAGAATATCGCCGTCCTTTACGGCAAAACGCTTTCGGTTTACGACTCCTCTCTTCAAAACCTCGCTTCGGCGACCGTCTCGGGTAACGGCGTCGTCGCCGGAGGCGGTCATATCGCCGTCGGCGGCAGGGTATATTCGGCGTCGGATCTGCACGCCGAACGGACTTTCAAACAGTACGTCATCGCGCTCGAAGGCGATCTCGCCGTGACCGCGGACGGTATATATTCGGTAACAGACGGACGGCGCTTCGGCGAGATATGCTGTCCTTCCGCTGATCTCGCCGCGTTCTTCGGCAATAACTTCGCCTGCGTCACGGACGGCATGATAATATTCATAAGCGCCGAAGAAGGCGGACTGACCGCCGATCCGGAACTCACCGGCATAGCCGAAGACGGCTTTTACAACTCACCGGACGCGATCGGGTATTCCTTCGGCACGGCGTTCCTCGACGGCGTTCCCTACGACCCGGCGGCGCCGGTTGGAGCAGGCGGGCATACGTTCGTGCTTTCGCTGCCGTTCGCCCGCAGTATCGTCTGTCCGTTCACCGTCGCGGCTAAACTCGAAGGCATCGAGTTCGTCGAGCCTGAAAGGGTGATGAACCTCGGCGATACGATAACTTTACGTATCAAATATCTCCCGGAAGGCACCGGTTCCGTAAGGGTGTCGTTCGACTTCCCGGGCGAAGGCATCTACGTCGATGAATACGGCGTCGTCACCGCAAACGCCACCGGGAAATACACCGTCACGGCGGCGGTCGCGGAACAGCCCGGGCTGACCGCGAAATGCACCGTCACCGTCCG
>JAGAAM010000223.1 GCA_017615235.1 Clostridia bacterium | reverse complement strand
GTAGCCGTCTTCGCCGGGCTTTGAAGTAAAGCGCTCCGCGACTTCTTTCTGTACCATTACGGTTATGCTTTTAAAGCCGTACCGCCCTTCGAGGAGCGACATGACTATCTCGGAAGTGATGTAATACGGCAGATTGGCGCAGACGCAGACTTCGCTTTCGCCGAACTCGTCTTTTATAAGCCTTTTTATATCTGTTTTAAGTATATCCGCGTTGATAAGTTTGAAATTCGGCGTTTCCGCAAACTTTTCATTAAGTATACCGATAAGCTCTCCGTCTATCTCCACGGCGACGACTTTCTTTGCGCGTTCGCAAAGCTCACGGGTCAAAATACCGAATCCCGGTCCGATCTCGATGACGCAATCGTCTTTCGTAATACCGCTTTCCTCTGCGATCCGGCGCGGTATAGCGGCGTTGGTAAGAAAGTTCTGACCGTATTGCTTTTTCTTTTTAAAAGCGCCGTTCATTCTTTATCGATGATCGTAAGGAATTTTGCGATCTCGCTTACCGCGAACTGTCCGTGTGGTATAGACGGTTTGAAATAGACCGAATCGCCCGCGTCGAGATAAAGCGTCTTTTCGCCGATGGTCACGCCGATGCTGCCTTCGAGTACATAATTGAATTCCTGGCCGGAATGCGATACGAGCGCGGCTTTTTTATCCGAAGAAGCTATCGTGACGATCATCGGCTCTTTGTCCCTGCCGATGAAGTTATGCGCCAGCGCCTCGAAAGCGTAGCCTTCGTAGCGTTCGATCTTGACGCCTTTGCCCTTGCGGGTGACGGTGTATTCCGACATCCTCGGCGCTTCGCCGAGCAATATCTCCGTCGCGTCGACGCCCAAAACGCCTGCGGCTTCGTAAATTATGCTTATGGGGATATCCTTTTCGGCGTTCTCGTAGGCGATATATTCCTTCACGGGAATACCGATGGCTTTCGCTGCTTCTTCCTGTGTCATATCAATAGTATCGCGAAGGTAATTAATCCTTTGCGCTATCTGTTTTATCTGTTCGTTTACTGCCATTGTGATATCCTCCGAAAATGATCTCTAAAAATTATATCATTGCGTAAAAGAATAGTCAAGTGAGATTTTCGATGTTGTCTTCGACTATCTTTCTGCCTTTATATGAAAAAGCGTATTTTTTAAATTCTTCATCGGTAAGCGAATCGATAAACGCACGGTCTATCTTTTCGATCCGCGTTTCGGAAAAATAAGGTATCGGCGATATTTCCGACTTTTCGTTGTAAGGGCAGACGTTCTGGCAGACGTCGCAGCCCCAGGCTATGCCGTGCTCGCGCAGGATCGCCTTCTCTTCATCGGTCTTCTGCTTTTTCTGCGATATTGCCGAAAGGCATTTCGACGGGTCGATGCCGTGTTCGCCGATAGCATTTCCGGGGCAGCTTATAGCGCATCTGCCGCAGTTGATGCAAAGCACAGGTTCGACGATCTCGCCGCTATACTCAATATCGGTCATTACAGAACCGATGAAGACGAAACTGCCGTGGCGGTTGTCGATAAAAAGCGAATTCCTTCCGATAACGCCGAGACCGCATTTAGCGGCGGCGATCTTTTCGTTTATAGGCGAATGGTCGCAAAAACCGCTTGCACGGCACCCGGCGGCTCCACAGATCGCCGGTATGATGCGTTCGTACAGCGCGTAGGCGAATTTATGGTAATCGTAAATACGCGCGTATTCGGAGAATCCGTCGCTTACAACGCCTTTGTATGAACGGTAGGGAATAGTGAAAACGATCGCGCTTTTCGCAAAATCGGGAAGTATACGCTGATTGATGATACTGCATTCTGATATCGGTATCATTCCTACGTTGTAAATGCCTTCTGCGGCGAAGACCTTTTTAATCTTTTCGATCATATATTACTCCGTTAGAAAAAGCGGACAGACGATATGTCTGTCCGCGTTTTGAACCGTTCAGTCGGTAATGTAGGGGATAAGAGCGAGATGCCTTGCCCTCTTGACAGCGATGGTGAGCTGTCTCTGATGACGGGCGCAGGTGCCGGTGACTCTGCGGGGAAGTATCTTTGCGCGTTCGGAAAGGTTTTTGCGAATGCGGTTGATATCCTTATAGTCGATATAATCGATCTTATCGGCGCAGAAAGCACAGACTTTCTTTCTTCTCTTATTGCGGAAGGAAGCCTTCGCATCGTGATCGCGGGGCTCGCGCTGTTCGCGGGGTTCGCGCTGTTCTGCTGCTTCGGCTTTTACTTCTGCCTGCTCTTCGGTTTCGGTCACAGCGACTTCTTCTGCTGCAACGACCTGTTCGTTATCCAATTTCTTTTCCTCCTTATGTTAGTAAAATCAGAACGGCAGTTCATCGTCGGCGGAGAGATCCTCGAATCCGGAATCTGCCGAGGGTGTGCTGTAAGTGGGCTGCGCATTCTGAACAGAGGGCTGCATAGGACCGTTATCGGTCTTGCGGTCAACGAAAGATACTTCGTCGGCAACGACTTCGGTAGCATAACGTTTTACGTTGTTGCTGTCGGTCCAGGTCCTGGACTGAAGCGAACCGCAAACGAGTATCGCCCTGCCTTTGGTAAAGAAGCGGGTAACGAATTCCGCAGTCTGACGCCATGCGACTATGTCGATAAAATCAGTCTGGTTCTGCTCGCCCTGTTTGGCATAACGTCTGTTTACCGCGATGCGGAACGAAGTGACCGGAACACCGTTCGTTGTGGTCTTTAATTCAGGGTCGGCTACTAAATTTCCGATAAGAATAACCTTATTGAATGCCATTTTTAAACCTCACTTTCAGCAATGAAGCGTGTTATTCTTCGCACTTGACGATGAGCGAACGAAGGATACCGTCGGTGATGTTATAAATTCTGTCAAGTTCTGCCGGGAATTCATGGCCGGATTCGTATTTGACGAGAACATAATAACCTTCGGTAAGATCTTCGATGGGGTACGCGAACTTTCTTACGCCCCAGATATCGGTCTTTTCGATCTTTGCGTTAGACTCGATAAGCGAGACGAACTTGTTGACAACTGCCTGGACGGCTTCTTCGCCGATGGTATTGTTGACGACAAAGATTGTTTCGTACATAGATTTCTGCTCCATCTTTTTACACCTCCTTCTGGACTTTGGCTCCGCATCATGTACGGAGCAAGGAGAAGACATAAGTTTTCATACACAGTCATAATATCATATGTGTTTTGATTTGTCAACATATATTTTTCATTATTTTAATATAATCGTGTAATCGGGACGAAAAAACAAAAGCGCTCCGTGCGAAGCGCTTTTGCCGGTAAAACGGATTATTCGGGTATC
>JAGAAM010000222.1 GCA_017615235.1 Clostridia bacterium | reverse complement strand
CGACGCGCCGGGAAGTATCGTCCCTCCCGGAAAAGGCAAAGCCGGGCTAGCTGAGATATTAAAGCGTTTGGACAAAGACCGGCCGGAAGGGACCGTCATTCTTACGATGGAGCCGCATCTCACCGATTTTACCGGGCTTGCTTCGCTTGCCAACGCCGGCGCGATAACGCACAAATACCGCTTTGACACGCCTTACGAGGCGTTCGAATACGCATTTTTCGAAGTTTTAAAGATGGTGAAAGATTGAATAAAACAAGAGAGCGAATGACCGATATCATCAATCGGCGGTACGTCCTGTACCCCCTTTGTTTCGTTGCCGGCGCATTAGGCTCTCTTCCCTTTTTTTCGGAACCGCTTTTCCCTTTTACTTTCGTTTCGCTGATACTTATATTTATTATCGCGATATCAAGGATGAACTCCGGAAAAGGCGTATTTTTGATATTTTTTCTGTATTTTCTCGGGTTCCACATACCGCTGTATTCTTTTCTTTCAAGGCTTTATCCGTACGAAAGGTTCGGTTTTAACGGAAGCGAGGCCGTGATAGTCCTAATCGCTTCCTGCGCGATCATACCGATTTATCATTCGTTACTGCGCTCAGCCGTGATGATCCCGCTTCGTTTTATCGGCAAAAACCGTTTCGCTTTTCTTTCCGTTGCAGCGTTGTGGACGCTATCGGAATGGATCACCTCGATCGGCACGCTCGCGTTCCCGTGGGGCACGACGGCGGTTTCGCTGACCGGATTTCTGCCTTTTGTAAACACCGCTTCGCTGTTCGGAGGATACTTTATCGCGTTCATTACCGCGCTGATATGCGTTCTTGCGGCGACTGCGATCGTTTTTGGCGATAAATCAAAGATATTCGCCGCCGCCTGCGCAACGCTTTTTATGCTGAACACGGTCTCCGGCGCGGTGCTTTCTATCTTACCGGATAGCAGCGAAACCGTAAACGCCGCGCTCATTCAGGGCAACGTCCTTTCGAACGAAAAATGGGTCGACGAGAACCGCGACGCGATTTTCGATAAATACGTATCGCTTGCCGAAGAAGCCGCGGAAAACGGCGCAAAGCTGATAATACTCCCCGAAAGCGCGATACCGATAAGTTACAAAAACGGCGGTTCGCTATACAGAGCGTTTTCCGATATTGCAAAACGTTACGATACGACGGTCATTGCAGGCGTATCGTGTTACGAAAACGGCGTACAGTACAACTCCGTCATCGGAGTACTTCCGGACGGAAAAACTACGGACCGCTACGATAAACGCCATCTTGTGCCGTTCGGAGAATTCATCCCTTACGCCGATATTATCGGCTCGGTATTTCCGTTTGTAAAGGAATTCAACGAATCTTCTTCCGATTACGGCGCGGGAGACACGGCGTCCGTAATGGATACCCCTGTGGGGCGCTACGGTGCCGTTGTATGCTTCGATTCGATATTCACGGCATTCACGCGTGAGAGCGTTACAGACGGCGCACAGGCGATCGTGGTGGTCACCAACGACAGCTGGTTTGAAGACAGCGTCGGTATATATACTCACCTCCGACACGCAAAGTTACGGGCTATCGAATGCGGGCGATATATACTTCGCGCCGCTAATACCGGGATATCTGCGTTCATCGAGCCGAACGGAAACGTTTCTTCTTCCACCGGACCATTGACTGAAGCGGTGCTGTACGGTGCAATATCCCTTTCCGGAAGTACAACACTTTACACCCTGACCGGAGATCTGTTCGTACCGGTCTCGTTCGGAATAATCGTTTCGCAAATTATAATTAATTTATACTTCTTCATAAGGAGAAAACAAAAAGATGGAAAGAATAATCCTTCACGAGAAAGAGATCTATGACGGCGCGCAGACAGTAACGCTGGAGCTTTGGATCCACGCCCCTTCCCCGGAACTTACAAAAGGCAAGCGCCCTGCGATGCTGGTGCTTCCCGGCGGAGGTTACGCGTTTTGTTCCGACCGTGAAGTCGATCCGATAGCGAGCGCCTATTACGCACAGGGCTATAACTGCTTTGTACTTCGCTATATCTGCGGCGAAAAGGCAAAAGTCGACCATCCGCTTTACGACGCCGCGGCGGCGATAGCTCATATCAGAACGAACAGCGAAAAATACAACGTCGACGCAAACAGGATCGCCGTCATAGGGTTTTCCGCAGGAGGTCATCTTGCGGGATATATAGCTACAAGCTGGCACAGAAAAGACATCGCGGAGGTCCTTGGAGTCGATAACGAACTTTGCCGTCCCAACGCCGCTATTCTCGGTTATCCGGTAGTAAGCACCAACGTGATGACTCACTGGGGCTCGTTCGATAACCTTCTCGGCGCAGACCGCACCGAAGAGCTTACCAAACGCGCAAACCTCGACGAGCTCGTAGACGAGCGCACCTGTCCTTTCTTTATTTGGCACACGGCGCAGGACGGCTGCGTCCCGGTCGCAAACTCGCTTTTAATGGCGCGCGCACTTACCGACAAAGGCATCTCCTGCGAGCTTCATATCCTCCCGATGGGCGACCACGGACTTTCCCGTGCAAACGCGGAGACTGCGCCGGACTGGGGCACCGACGCATACATAATCCCCTACGTCGCACGCTGGATAGACTGGTCGGTCAAGTGGCTTGAATACGTTTTCTACAACGGAAGCTACCGTCTGAACTGATTGTTGAAAATTTAAATAATTAAGGCCTTTCCGGGGAATAATTATCTTATTCCGTAAGAAAGGCCTTTTATTATGCTGTTGTTGATGATCGGGTTATCCGTCGGTACTTTTATCGGTATCGCAGTTATGTGTATGCTTCAGATAGGCAAAAGCAAATGAGCCGACGGGGCGTTTGATCATTGCCGCCCGTTAATTAAAAACTAAGGCTGTCGACGTTCGGGAGCAGCGCGATGATCCTTTCTTTCCACAAAGCGACCAGTTCCGGATCGGCGTTATGACGGATGCCCCAGTCGATAAGATT